>CAJWAH010000017.1 GCA_913020095.1 uncultured Synechococcus sp. | reverse complement strand
CCAAGAAAATTCTGCAACTTAAACCGCTTGATGATATTGACCGAAGCGCTGATGCGGCGCTTCGCGGTATATTGTTTCATGATGCACTAGCAGATTTCACTAAGGCTAATGTCACTGGTCAACTGGGAACAGACGCATTGCAACAATTGCTTGATTTTGGCAAAAAGCATTTTGCAAGCCAGATTAGCCAGCCATCAATCCGCTATTTCTGGTGGACAAGATTTGAGGCGATGGCCGCATGGTTTATCGAAAATGAACATCGCCGCCGTGATGATTTGCAATCAATTCATGCTGAAATTAACGGGATGATTTTTTTGCAGGCGGCGCAAGGGCCGGTAAAGCTGACCGCGCGGGCGGATAGGCTGGAATATGACAAAGAAGGGCAATGGACGATTGTCGATTACAAAACCGGCACGGTGCCAAGCGGAAGCTTGATCAAAAAAGGGCTTCGCAACCAATTGGCGGTTGAAGGCCTAATTGCCTTTGATGGTGGATTTGAGTCATTGCCTGCTGGGGCGGTAAGATCATTGGAATATTGGCAGTTAAGCGGCAAGAAATCGGCACCGGGTGAAATTAAAACACCGTTTGCCGATTTGTTTGACGCCGATGAAGTCAGGGATCGTCTTGAAAGGCTGGCCAATTATTTTGATCAGATCAACACCCCCTATCCAAGCGAGCGAGAACCGATCAATGTTCCGCCATTTAAGCCCTATCAGCATTTAAGCCGAAGCCGTGAATGGCTTTATGGAGACAATGCCGATGAATGAGATGATTGCTCGCGCCAGTGCAAATCAGGCGAAGGCTTCTGATCCTGCGGCTTCGGTATTTGTGTCGGCGAATGCGGGCACTGGCAAAACCAAACTGCTAACCGATCGGGTGCTTCGCTTGTTGTTATCCGGTGCACCAGCAGATGGTATTTTATGCGTAACCTATACACGCGCGGCGGCGGCTGAAATGCGTAATCGTATTTTCAAACGTCTTGCCGATTGGGCAACGATTCCGGCAAAGGCGCTTGGCCAAGATTTGGAAAATATGGGCATCGTCACGCCAAGTCAGGATATGCGCCGTCGGGCACGAAGCCTATTTGCCAAAATTTTGGATAATGATGATGGGCCGCGTGTCGAGACTGTGCATTCTTTCTGCCAGTCAATTTTGCGACGCTTTCCAATTGAGGCGGGTGTTGCCCCGCATGTACAGCTTGCTGATGATGATGAACAAAGCCGGTTAAAAGCGATGGCACGCGCCAATATTTTATATCATCCAAGCTCGGAACTTGCTGCATCAGTTCTGTTGATTGCCAAAGCCGTCAGCGAGGGACGTGCTGATGAAATTGTAAATGATTTTATCAATCGGGCAGAGGGGCTTGAGTCGCCTGATTGTCTTGCTCGTATCAAGTCGCATTTCCGTGATGATCTTGGCGTTGTTTCGGATAGTAGTGAACGCGAAATGCTGATAGCGAGGCTGGATTTGATTCAGCCAGAAAAACTACGTTCGGTATCAGCGGCCTTGCAGGCATCACTGAGTAGGGCTTTGGCCTGTTCGGCCTGCAGCGGCTCGTCGCTCAGTGAGGTGAGCAGGGCCTTGAGGGCCTCTTTGGCTCCGGGTTGTTGCAGTTGCTGCTGAGCGTCGTCCTTGAGGGAGGGCGTTTCAAAAAATGGTCGGGCTTGCTCCACGCCATCGGCCAGCAGCGTCAGGGAGGGGCCCAGCAGCTCGCAGAGTTGCTCCAGCCAAGCTTGGCTGCGGCTAGCGGTCTCAAAGCCTGCCTCTTGCCAGAGCGGGGTGAGCCGGCGGTTGAGCTCTGCGGCACCAAGCTCATGCAGCACTTGGCCGTTGAGCCAGTTGAGCTTGTCCCAATCAAAGCGGGCGCCGGCTTTGTTGACGCGTTGGAAGTCGAACACCTTGGCGGCCTCGGCCAAGGAAAAGCGCTCGCCCATGCCCTCCGGCGGCGACCAGCCCAGCAGGGTCATGTAGTTGGCCAGGGCGCTGGCGGTGTAGCCCATGCCGCGGAAGTCGCTCACCGAGGTGACGCCATCGCGCTTGGAGAGCTTGCGGCCCTCTTGGTTGAGGATCAGCGGGGTGTGGGCGAACGCAGGCAGCGGCAGCCCCAGGGCTTCGTAGAGCAGCAGTTGCTTGGCGGTGTTGGCGATGTGGTCTTCACCGCGGATCACATGGGTGATGGCCATGGCGGCGTCATCAACCACCACCACGAGGTTGTAAAGCGGATCGCCGATTTGATCGGCTGGAGCGCGCCGGGCGATCACCATGTCGCCGCCCAGGTCGGCTCCGCTCCAGCTCATGGCGCCGCGCACCAGGTCGTTCCACTGGATGCTGCGGCTGTCATCGATGCGGAAGCGCACCGTGGCCTGGCGTCCTTCGGCTTGATAGGCGGCTTCCTGCTCGGGGCTGAGGTTGCGGTGGCGGTTGTCGTAACGCGGCGCTTGCTTGCTGGCCATCTGGGCCTCGCGCATGGCGTTGAGCTCCTCTTCTGAGGCGTAACAGCGGTAGGCCAGCCCGGCATCCAGCAGTTGTTGGATTGCTTGGCGGTGCTGCTCCACCCGCTCGCTCTGGATGACGGGCTCGGCATCCCAGTCGATGCCCAACCAGCTCAGGCCATCAAGGATGTTGCTGGTGTATTCGCTTTTGCTGCGCTCTTTGTCGGTGTCTTCAATGCGCAGCACAAACTCGCCGCCATGGCGCCGCGCATACAGCCAGTTGAACACCGCCGTGCGCGCGGTGCCGATATGAAGCGTTCCCGTTGGGCTGGGGGCCAGACGAACACGCACCATTGAGGCTGTTGAGGTGAAAACGGGACCGACGGGATTCGAACCCGCAACTTCCGCCGTGACAGGGCGGTGCTCTAACCGGTTGAACTACGGTCCCATGACCGAACTTCGGGCTGCTGGTTAGTAACCAATCACGGTGAAAGTGATGGGTTTACAGCGCTCGAAACACGCCCATGTCCTCACTTGGAGGAACGACCAGTATTGGGTCTGGAGGGTCCCTCCGTCAACCAATTGTTGCCGGGGAGCGTGTGATTTTTTGGGCATAAAAAAACCGGCAACTGCCAAGTGACAGGGCCGGTTGAATGAGGTGATGAAGCGCCCAGAGCGCTTGTGAGGCAAAGGCTTTGAACTAGTTGTGGAAACCAGCGGGTTCGATCAGTCGCACCTGGTTGCCCCGGGCGGTGAATTCACGACCCTGATCGCTTTGAACCACAACACGACCGCCAGATTTGACGCGGATCACCCTGGCCCGCACCCAACCGAGGGCTGCGGATTCGAGCACCTTCACAACATCACCAGGTTGAAGATCCAATTCCATGCTTTAGGCCTCGATTCAAACCTCAAAAAGTGGACAAAAGGTGCATCGCACGCGCCGTGGAGGACTCGAACCCCCGACATCAGGTTTTGGAGACCTGCGTTCTACCAACTGAACTAACGGCGCAGGAGGCGATGCACCAAAGCCGGTGCTGACTCTAGGCACCGGAAGCGGCCCTGGGCGGGCTGCTGTGTCAGCGATCGAAGCGCTGCTTGACCCGGGTGGCTTTGCCCATCCGCTCGCGCAGATAGAAGAGCTTGGCGCGACGCACCTTGCCGCGGCGCTCCACCTTGATGGAGGCCACCTGGGGGCTGTGGATCATGAACACCCGCTCCACGCCAATGCCCTGGAAGATTCGGCGCACGGTGATGGTTTCGTGCATGCCGCCGTGGCGCTTGGCGATCACCACACCCTCGTAGGGCTGAACGCGCTCTTTGTTGCCCTCACGGATGCGGACGCCCACCTTGACGGTGTCGCCCACGTAAACGTCAGGAAGATCGGACTTGATCTGACCTTCTTCAAACGAGCGCATCAGCTCTTCGGCGCTCAGCTTGCGCGTGCTGACCTTGGCCGCGGCTGCCTTCTTGGCAGGGGCTTCCTCGGTGGCGCTGGCTACAGCGGTCTCCTCGGTCTTTGCTGCTGTTTCCTCTGCGGTCATTGCGATTCGATGCAACTCAACAGGTGAGTTGCCGTAGCGGGCCAAGGGTCCAGCTTACCCCTTCACCTCAACCATTTCCCCAGAAGCATCAGCGCTCCGGTGCTGAGCATCCAGATCAAGCCCAGCCCATTGAGCACGACGTAAATCGTTTCGCCATGGGCGCCCAGCCATTCCCCCTCATGCAGTTGCATCAACCAGTGGGCTTGGTCTCGGCCCCAGCCGCCCCAATCCCGCATCAGGCGGTAGCCCAGCCCAGTGCTGACCGTGATGAGCAGGGGCAGCAGGACGATTGGAGCCAGGCGTCCATGCCAGCGGCGGATCCGCAGCAACCAGGTGCTCATCGGTGCAGCTCCGCGACAAGACGGACAGCATTGATAGCTTGAAAGTACTGACGCCTGCTTTTGCTGAGATGAACTTGTTCGCAGAGCTGATGGCGTCCTCGAAGCCCCAGACCGGTCCTCGCATCAGTAATAACCGCCGCGGCATCGAGATCAAGTCCGAGCGCGAGATCGGCATCATGCGCCAATCGGGCCGCATCGTGGCCACGGTGCTCAAAGAAATCATGGGGCTGGTGAAGCCCGGCATGACCACCGGTGAGCTCGATGCCTATGCCGAAGAGCGCATCCGCTCCATGGGGGCTGTGCCCAGCTTCAAGGGCTATCACGGCTTCACGGGAACGATCTGCGCCAGCATCAATAACGAAGTGGTGCACGGCATCCCCAGCAAAAAGCGGGTGATCCGTGATGGCGACCTGCTCAAGGTCGACACCGGCGCTTTCTATGAGGGCTATCACGGCGATAGCTGCGTCACGATTGGCGTCGGCTCCATCTCAGAAGAGGCTGAGCGTCTCTCCCGCGTGGCCCAGGAATCATTGATGCAGGGCTTGTCCCAGATCAAAGCCGGCCGCACCCTGCTCGACATCGCTGGCGCGGTCCAAGATCACGTTGAAGCCAATGGCTACGCCGTTGTGGAGGACTACACCGGCCACGGCGTTGGCCGCAATCTGCACGAGGAGCCCTCGGTCTTCAACTACCGCACCCGCGATCTGCCCAATGTGCAGCTGCGCTCAGGCATGACCTTGGCTGTGGAGCCGATCCTCAATGCCGGCGCCAAAAACTGCCGCACCCTCAAAGACCACTGGACCGTTGTGACCCAGGACGGCAGCCTTTCGGCCCAGTGGGAGCACACCGTGCTGGTGACCGATAGCGGCTACGAAATCCTTACGGACCGGGACGCTGTGTGAACCAGCGGTAGTAGCGCTCGCGCCCCCAGCAGGTCAGCGGCATCAGGAGCCAGGTGAGCGGATTGGGGCTGACGATGATCAGTTCACGTCCGGCGGCTGCTTGGCGCAGCACAGCAGTGGCCACTCCGCTGGCCTGCATGAACCCATAGGGGTTCAGCGCTGAACGGAAGGGCCCCAACACCAGCCGGCGCACGGTGCACACCGCATCGATGCGCCTGAGGCTGACCAGCTGACCGAGGGCCCGTTTGCTGATCTCATAGAGCGGACTGAACGCCGGGTTGACCTCGGCTTCCGAGGTGTTCACCCACAGTTCGCGGTCATCACCGGGCTTAGCGGTTTCCAAAAAAAGTTCCATCAGCCGCAGGGCGCTGCCCAGGTTCACCTCGAGGCTGTCGGCGGTGGATTGGGCATCACGGGCGCCCATGCGGTTGATGCCGTGGTTGATCACCAGCAGTTGCAGCGACTCCAGCTGCGGACGCAGCGCCTCTTCCTCGCCCACCTTCCAGGCGATGGTTTCGATCTCCAGCTCCTGATCACCGTCCTGCAGTCGAATGGGCCCAGGGCTGGAGCTCAAGGCCACGGGGATGGCGCCTTGGCGATGCAGGGCGAGCAGCAGGGCCCGCCCCAAGCTGCCGCTGGCTCCAGTTACGCCGCAGCGTTGGCCTTGAAACAACGGCATCAAGGCTGTTCTGTTGCCAACTCGGTAGATTTTCCCATCACTCCAAGCCACTGCCATGGGCCACTCCGGTGCCACTCTTTTGGTGGGTTCCTGCGAACCCTTCAGTGGCAAGTCGGCCCTGGTGATGGGCTTGGTGCAGCAGCTGCGCGATAAGGGCCAGAGCCTGCGCTACGGCAAGCCGCTGGCCACCAGCATTGAGCAGCACACCGGTGGCGACACCCTGATCGACGACGACGTGCGCTTCGTTGGGGAAATCTTTGATCTGCCGCCAAGCGCCCTGCTTCCCTCGCTCACCTCCAGCACGCCAGAACCCACCAAACAGCAGTTGGCTACCGGCAGCTTGGTGGCACCTGAGCAAGCGCTTGAGCAATTGCGCGGGGTGCTGGGGGCTGGCGAGGGAATCACCCTGCTGGAAGCGGCTGGTTCCTTGAACGAGGGTCTGCTGTTTGGCCTCAGCCTGCCCCAGTTGGCCCATGGCCTGCAGGCGCCAGTGTTGTTGGCCCATGCCTGGGAGGACGCCGGCAGCGTTGAGCCCTTGCTGCAGGCCAAAGCCCTGCTGGGCGATCAACTGCTTGGAGTGGTGCTCAACAACGTTGAGCCCGATCAGATCACAGCCCTGCGCGCCGAGCTCAGCCCCGCCTTGGAGGCCTTGGGTTTGCCCCTCTATGGGCTGTTGCCCCGTAGCCCGCTGCTGCGCAGCGTCACCGTTGGTGAGCTGGTGCAGCGCTTGCGCGCTGAGATGTTGTGCTGCCGCGAGCGCAAAGACCTGCTGGTGGAAACCCTCAGCATCGGCGCCATGAACGTGAACTCCGCCATGGAGGTGTTCCGTCAGCAGCGCAACATGGCCGTGGTCACTGGCGCGGACCGCACCGATATCCAGTTGGCTGCCCTGGAGGCATCCACCCAGTGCCTGATCCTCACTGGTGCAGGTGATCCCCTGCCGCAGCTGGTGAGTCGCGCCCAAGAACTCGATGTTCCCCTGCTCAAGGTGGAGCACGACACCCTGGCCACGGTGGCGGTGATTGAGAAGGCCTTTGGCCATGTCCGCCTGCATGAAGCGGTGAAGGCCACCTATGCGGCCCGGATGGTGGCAGAGCACTGCGACTTCGCTGCGCTGTTTTCCCGTCTAGGTCTGGCCTAAAGCGCCAGCGTTGCTACGGTCGGCGAGCTTTCTGTCCTGGCGTCCCCTGTGACCCGGTCCCTTGATCTGCCGGCTCTCGATCGGGTCGACACGCTGGCTCAAGAGCTTGCACTCATGCAGGACACCGGCCAGCGACGGATCGCCATCCTTGGCACGCGCCATGTGCCTGTGGTGTCGATCCATTTGGTGGAACTGTTGGCTCGCTCCCTGGTGCAGGAGGGCCACTCCATGCTCACCTCAGGCGCGCAAGGGATCAATGCCGCAGCGATTCGTGGTGCCCTGGCGGTGGATCCCGCCAAGCTCACCGTGATCCTTCCGCAAAGCTTGGAGCAGCAGGCCCCGGAATCCCAGGAGTTGCTGGAGCAGGTGCTGCACCTGGTCAGCAAGCCGGAAAACGACGACCTTCCGCTCACCGAGGCCAGCACCCTCTGCAATCAAGAGATTGTGAGCCGCTGCGATCAATTGATTTGTTTCGCCTTCCACGACAGCGAAACGTTGATCCAGACCTGCCAAGACGCAGAAGATCTCGGCAAGGTCGTCACGCTGCTGTTCTTTGATTAAGGCTTCGCCTTATCCCTGAAGCACGGCTTTGAGGCCTTCGAGATAGAGGATGCCGCTGCAGAGCAGGGCCGAGGCCCAGCAGAGACCGCGCAGGGGCGGCACGTTGCCCACATAGGCCCCGATGTAGAGCAGCCGCAGCAGCGGGTGTAGCCAGGCAGCGGCCATGGCAACCGGTGCTGATACCCCAGCCACTAGGGCCAGCAGGCAAGCAGGGGCATGGAGGGTGAAGGCTTCAAAGCAGTTTTGATGGGCCCAGCTGGCCCGGCGTCCCCAGGCCGGCAGGCGCTCGAACATGGCCCTAGGGGCGGCGAGATCAGCCATGCTGAAATCCGCCTGCGAACGGGCAGCCCCCAGCGGCACCAGGCTCAGCATCACCACCAAACCGGAGAGCAGCAGGGATGCAGCCAGTGGCGCGCTGCCGTGTTGGAGGGCGTTGAAAAGCTCCGCCATGGGTCCTCACAAGGGGCCCCTTTCTAGGCTGGTGAGATTCCCTGCCGTTGCCGCCCTTCATGGCCGACACCTACAGCTTTGATGTTGTCAGCGATTTCGACCGCCAGGAGCTGGTGAACACCATCGACCAGCTGCGCCGTGATGTGTCCCAGCGCTACGACCTCAAGGACTCCAACACCGAGATCGAGCTGGAGGAAACCGCCATCGTGATCACCACCGCCAGTGACATGACCCTGACGGCTGTGGTGGACGTGCTGCGGCAGAAGGCCACCAAGCGCAATCTCTCGCTGAAAATCTTTGATGAGCAGACCCCTGAAACCGTTGGGGGCAATCGCATCAAGCAGGAGATCAAGCTGCGCAAAGGCTTGAGCCAGGAGATCGCCAAAAAGCTCAGCAAGACGGTGCGCGATGAACTCAAGAAGGTGAACGTTTCGATCCAGGGCGAAAGCCTGCGCGTCACCGGCAAGAACAAAGACGATCTGCAGAGCGCGATCCAATTGCTCAAAGAGCAGGACATCGAAGTGCCGCTGCAATTTCAGAATTACCGCTGAGCCAATCGATTCCGTGCCTAGCTTGGGCTGTCGGGATCAGGCATGGACCAGGCTCTGCTGGCGCTGATGAAACAGCTCTCCGCTGAGGAGAAGCTGATGTTCCAAAGCGATTACGAAGATCAGAAAAAAAGCACCGTTCTGGCTGTGGTGCTGGCGCTGCTCTTGGGTGGCTTTGGTGCCCATTGGTTTTATTTGGGCCGAACCGGCCGCGCGCTCACCTATCTGCTGCTGAACATCCTTGGCGGGGTGCTCACTGTGCTGCTGATTGGCTATGTGCTGCTGGCGGCTGTTTGGATCGCCTGCCTGATTGATGCGGTGTTCATGGGGGGCACCATCAGCGCCATGAACCGCCGCATTGGTCAACGCATCTTCGAAGCCATTGTTGAGCTGCGCGGTGCTCCGTTGCCGGGGCAAGCGCCATGAGCGGCAAAACCTTTGTGATCGCCTTGGTGGTGTTTTTGGCGGCTTACATGGTCGTGGAATTTTGGGTGTTAAGGCAGCTGGTGCCTCACGCGGCGTGATCTTCCCGCTCGTACCAAGCCAACACCCGCGTGAGTGCGGTGTCGGTCAAGGTCTCTAAGTAGGAGCCAAAGCTGGGGTCGTAATCGATGCGGCCTTTGGAGTCGATGTCGTAGTGCTCAACGATGACGTTGATCGTTGCGGAGCGGTCCATGGTCCTGGTTGGGGGCGGATGGATACCGGGTAATTCCTTATCGATTCATGCGTGTCCGAATCGACCGTAAACCAAATGGCTGGCAGCAGAAATCAACGACACAGGGCGTTGCAAGCTCAATCAAAAATTCATGAACTTTCCTGGCGGCGGCGATCAATAATTCGCGCCAGTTCCAGGAAATAACCGGCCGTGCACCAGCGGCCATAACTGCGGGAGCGGTTCTCAACATCCGAGCGAATCTCTGCTGTTTCGGCCATCAATAGATCGAGGTCGAGTTGTTCCAGCTCGTAGAGATCTTGCAGCTCAATCTCGTCATTGAGCAGATGGCTTTTGAACCACTTCTTGGTTTTTTGCTCCTGGGCGGGAATCTCCATAGCCTCAGCCTGCGGCAGCCTCCTCATCAGGAAGGCTCAGCTGCAAGCGGCATTCATATTTTTTGAGCGCGTGGGCCTTGATCGATTCGGCCTTCACCACTTGGTTGAGGTACTGCGCCTCGAGCTGGAAATCCGAGGGGGTTGGATTCTCTTCGTCCCAGCTGGCTTGGGCCCGCTCCAAACGGATTTGCATCAGCCGGGTGATCTCATCGTTGCAGCGCTGGGGCCCTTGTTCGGCCAGCGCCGCTGGGGCGAGCAGCGGCAGGGCCAGCAGCAATGGCAGCCTGAAGCGGTGGTGGCCCATGGAATGGCGTGAGCGGACTCCTACTTTGCCTGGCTCTGATCGGCGCCAATCCGCTGCAGGAGCCTGGCCAGCGGGTGCGGCCGGTGCCATCAGAGGCTGGAATCGTCTCCAGCCAGGAGTCTTTGGCGAGTGCCGCTGGTGCCTCGATCCTCGCCAAGGGCGGCAATGCCATTGATGCTGCTGTGGCCACGGCTTATGCCTTGGCGGTGACGCTGCCGCAAGCCGGCAACTTGGGCGGCGGCGGTTTTCTGGTGTTTTGGAATCAGCCGGAGCGCCGCGGCTATGCCCTCAATTTCCGTGAGATGGCGCCCCGCCGCGCCCACAAAGACCTCTTTCTTGGTGCTGATGGCCGCGTCGATCGGCAGTTGGCCACCCGCAGCCTGCTGAGCACCGGTGTGCCCGGCACGGTGGCAGGCCTGCTGCAGGCCCAGGAGCGTTTTGGTGCCCTCAGCCGCTCTGAGGTGATGGCCCCGGCGATTCGCTTGGCTGAGCAAGGCTTTGCGGTGTATCCGGTGCTGGCGGAGTCGCTCCAGCGGGCCGCCCCCCTGCTGCAGCGCGATCCCAGCGCCAAGGCGATCTACTACAAGCCGGGCGGAGAGCCCTATCGCGCTGGTGAGATCCTGCGGCAGCCGCTGCTGGCGGCCACCTTGCGGCGCATCGCTGAGCAGGGCCGCCCTGGCTTTTATCAAGGGCCTGTGGCTAAGCAGCTGGAAACGCTGATGCAACAGCGCGGGGGCCTGATCGATCGCCAGGACCTGGCGGCCTACCGCGCTCCTTGGGTTGAGCCGGTAGTGGGACGCTTCCGCGGCCTGAAGGTGCTGTCGATGCCGCCCCCCAGCAGTGGCGGCGTGACCTTGATTCAGATGCTCAATCTGCTGGAACCGATGGATTTAGAGGCCATGGGCCTCAACAGCGCCCAGTCGATCCACACCTTGGTGGAGGCCATGAACCTGGCTTACCGCGACCGCAACAGCGAACTGGGGGATCCCGATCAGGTGGCGGTGCCGGTGCAGCGGCTCACCAGCAAGGCCTATGCCGACTCGCTGCGCCCACTGATTCGGCCCCAACAGCACACCCCCAGCGCTGCGTTGGGCGGTACGGCTCCACTGCCGGCCAACAGCACCAACACCACCCATCTCTCGGTGGCTGATCAGCAGGGATCGCTGGTGGCCCTCACCACCACCTTGAACTTCGCCTATGGCAATGGCGTGGCGATTCCAGGCACCGGTGTGTTGCTCAACAACGAGATGGATGACTTCACCGCCAAGCCAGGGGTGCCCAATGCCTATGGCCTGGTGCAAGGCGAAAAGAACGCCATCGCCCCAGGCCGCCGGCCGCTGAGTTCGATGACGCCAACGGTGGTGCTCAAAAGCGATGGCAGCCCCTGGTTCGCCACTGGCACGCCGGGGGGCAGCCGCATCATCACCACGGTGTTGCAGGTGCTGCTCAACCGCATGGTGCACGGCCTCAACTTGGCTACATCGGTGTTGAGTCCGCGTGTCCATAGCCAGCTCTGGCCTGATCGGGTGCAGATCGAGCAAGGCATCAGCCCCGACACCACCGATTTGCTGGAGCAGTGGGGCCACGCGATCCAGCGCAGCCGGGCGATGGGCTCAGCCAACAGCGTGGAAGTGCTGGATGAAGGCGGCAGCTTGGGGGTGGCTGATCCGCGCCGGCCTGAGGGGGCAGCGATTCCCCAGCTGCCTTAGCTGGCCTGCGAGAGGGCCGGCAGGGTGTTCACCAGTGCTGGGAACAGGATGATCAGCACCAGCACAGCCACCTGCACGGCGATGAACGGCCACACGCCGCGGTAGATCGCGGCAGTGCTCACCTCTTTGGGGGCCACGCCGCGCAGATAAAACAGGGCAAAGCCAAACGGCGGGGTGAGGAAGGAGGTCTGCAGGTTGGCTCCGATCAACACACCAAACCAGAGCAGGCTTTCGGGCCCCAGCAATTCGCGGGCGCTGGGCAGCAGCAGCGGCACCACGATGAAGGCGATTTCAAAGAAATCGATGAAGAAGCCCAGGGCAAAGATCACCGCCATGCTCACCACCAGGAAGCCCAGCTGACCCCCCGGCAGATTCACCAGCACCTCGCGGATCATGGCGTCACCGCCGAGGCTGCGGAACACCAGGGCAAAGGCGGTGGAACCCAGCAGGATCGCCATCACCATGGCGGTGACCCGCAGGGTTTCATCACACACCTTGGCCAGGTTGCTGCGGCTGAAGCCGCCTTCGATGGCGGCGAGCACCATGGCGCCAACAGCGCCTAAGGCACCGGCTTCTGTTGGGGTGGCAACGCCAAAAAAGATGCTGCCCAACACCAAAAAGATCAGCACCAACGGTGGAATCAGCACCCGCAGCAGCTGAGCTGGTGCTACTTGCGCTGCACTTCGCTCGATGCGCTCGGGGGCCAGTTGTGGATTGAGCTGGCTGGCCACCAGCACATAGAGCGCAAAGGCCCCTGCCATCAACAGCCCCGGGATCAGCGAACCCAAAAACAGATCACCCACCGACACGCCCAGCTGATCGCCGAGCACCACCAGCACGATCGAGGGAGGAATGAGCTGGCCGAGCGTGCCGGAGGCCACGATCACGCCTGAGGCAAAGGATTTGTCGTAGCCCGAGCGCAGCATCGCGGGCAGGGAGATCAGCCCCATCGTGGTGACCGTGGCGGCGGTGACCCCGGTGGTGGCTGCCATCAAGCTGCCCACCAACACCACCGCCAGCGCCAAGCCGCCGCGCAGCTGGCCCAGCAGTTGCCCCATGGCCTGCAGCAGTCGTTCGGCGATGCCAGAGATCTGAAGCATCGCGCCCATGAACACGAAGGTGGGAATCGCCAGCAACGTGAAGTTGCTCATGATTCCGAAGATCCGCGGCTGCAGGGCGCTGAAGAAGCGCGGATCGATCACGCCGCTAGCGATGCCCAGAAGGCCAAAGATCACGGCCACACCACCCAGGCCAAAGGCGACGGGATAGCCGCTGAGCAGCGCTGCAATCAGCGCCAAGAACATCAATGGTGCAAGCACCTCACCGGGGAAAAAGGCGATGCCCCAGCCGGCAACTTCCAGCTCAAATCCCATCAGCTCAGGCCTCCGCCGCGGCGCAGCTGCTGCCTGAGGGCTACTGCTTCACGGATGCCCTGCAGGGCCAACAGCAAAAAGCCCAAGGGCACCAGGGTTTTGGCCAGATAGCGGGGCAAGCCGCCGGGATCGGGCGAGGCTTCCAGCAACAGCCACGACTGCAGCGTGGGCTCCAGCGACACCACCAGCACCGTGAGCGCAAAGGGGAGCAGCAGCACCAAGGTGCCGAGCAGTTCGAGTTGCAGTTGGCGACGAGTGCTCTGGCGGTTCAACAGGATGTCGATGCGCACGTGGCCGCGCTGCTTGAGCGTGTAGGCCAGCCCCAGCAGGAAGGCCACATCAAAGAGAAACCATTGCGCCTCAATCAGGGCGTTGGAGCTCAAGCTCAGCCCCAGGGCCAGGCCCAGGTAGCGGCCCACCACATTCCAGGCGCCAATGGCGATCATCAGCAGCAGGGCCCAGCGTCCGAGCCAGCCCGCTGCGCGGATCAGGCGATCAAGCACCATCGCTAAAGCGGGAGAAGGACAGCTCGGTGACCTGGTTCCAGCCGCGGGCCACCTGGCGGAAATCTTTCCAAGCGCTGTAGAGGCTGTTGAAGCCCACATCGCCGCGGGCGCTATCGGCCAACAGATCAGCCGTGGCGCTTTGGGCCTCTTTGAGAATGGCGTCGCCGTAGAACTCCACCTGGGTGTTGCCTTGCCTGAGCCGTTCGAGCGCCACGGCATTGAGCCGGTCGTAGCGGCTCAACATCAGCAAGTTGGCGCTCTGGCAGGCCGAGCGGAACATCTCTTGGTAGGCCTTGGGCAACTTGGCCCAAGCCTGCTGATTCACCAGTGCGGTGAGCGTGGGTCCTGGCTCCCACCAGCCCGGGTAGTAGTAGAAGCGCGCTGCCTTCGGTAGGCCGAGCTTTTCATCGTCGTAGGGGCCGGTGAATTCGGCTGCATCGATGGCGCCGCGCTCCAGGGCCAGATAGATCT
>CAJWAH010000016.1 GCA_913020095.1 uncultured Synechococcus sp. | reverse complement strand
CTGCGCCTGGAGATCAACACCAACGGCTCTATCACCCCCGATGATGCCCTGGCTTATGCGGCCAACCAGCTGATCGCTCTGTTCCAGCCTCTGGCCACAGTGACCCTGGCGGAAGAGCCCGGTCAGGAGCCTGAGCCCAGCGCTGAGAGCCAGATCCCCCTGGAGGAGCTCAACCTCTCAGTGCGGGCTTACAACTGCCTCAAGCGTGCCCAGGTCAACTCCGTTTCGGATCTGATGGGCTTCAGCTACGAGGATCTGCTGGAGATCAAAAACTTCGGTGCCAAGTCGGCGGATGAAGTAATCGAAGCGCTTGAGCGCATCGGCATCTCCTTGCCCCAGAGCCGCACCACCGCCTGACGGCCACCATCCCCACACCTCCTTTCGACCCATGCGCCACCAGTGCCGAGTCCCCCAGCTGGGACGTCCCGCCGACCAACGCAAGGCCATGCTCCGTGGCCTCACCACCCAGCTCATCCGCGAAGGCCGGGTGACCACCACCAAGGCCCGTGCCAAGGCACTCCGCGATGAAACTGAGCGGATGATCAGCTTGGCCAAGGACGGCAGCCTGGCTGCCCGCCGCCGGGCCCTGGGCTACATCTACGACAAGCAGCTGGTGCATGCCCTGTTTGACAAAGCCAGCGAGCGCTACGGCGACCGCAACGGTGGCTACACCCGCATCATTCGCACAGTCCCCCGCCGCGGAGACAACGCCGAAATGGCCATCATCGAGCTGGTCTGAGCTTCAGCCCATTGACCGGCCAGCGCATCGCCCTCTGTCTGCAATACGACGGGGGGCCTTTTTGTGGCTGGCAGCGGCAGCCCCAGCACCGCAGTGTTCAACAGAGCCTCGATGAAGCGATTGAGGCCCTCGACCCACTCCCCGCTGGCGTTGCCGCCAAACTCAGCCGCACCATTGCCGCCGGCCGCACCGACACCGGCGTCCATGCCGCCGCCCAAGTGGTGCACTTTGATTGCCATGGGCCCATCCCGGCGCCCCGCTGGGCCCCAGCCCTCAATGGCCGGCTGCCCGGCAGCATCCGGGTGCGGGCCAGTGCAGCCGTGGCACCGGATTGGCATGCCTGCTTCAGCGCCACATACCGGCGCTACCGCTACTGCATCTACAACGCGCGGCGGCCGAATCTGTTTTTGGCCCCCATCAGCTGGCACCGCTACCAATGGCGCCTGCAAGACCACCTGATGCAGGAGCTGCTGCAGGAACTGCTCGGACACCACGACTTTTCGGCCTTTCAGCGGGCGGGCAGCCAGCGCGCCCACGCCCGCACCACCGTGCAGGAGGTGAGCCTGCAGCGGGAGGGCGACATCCTCACCCTGGAGATCCAAGCCAGTGGGTTTCTCTACGGCATGGTGCGATTGCTGGTGGGGCAACTGGTGGCCGCTGGAGAGGGCCGCATCAGCCCTGAGCAATTCCGCCAACGCTGGCGTGAGCAACGCCGTGACGAGGTCAAAGAAGCCGCTCCACCACAGGGACTTTGCCTGCTGCGTGTGGGCTACCCAGAGCCCATATTCCCAAGGGGTGCGTGGTACGATTGCCAACCGCGGTATCGGCTGGAGACTTCCGATCCGCCCCCTGAGATCACCAGCAATCCGACAGGCGAAGTTCTCTGAACTAGCTTCGGAATTGGTGGAGATTTCAGACTTTTTGATCTGGATTCCAGCTCCAGCCAAGTCCAGTCCCTGCACATGCAGGGCCCGTCCCGTGATTCCGGCCTGCCGGCGCGATGAACAAAACAGTCGTCCCCTCTCTCAATACCGTTGAACGCCACTGGTACGTGGTGGATGCGGAAAACCAGTGCCTCGGTCGCCTCGCGACTGAAGTGGCCTCGGTTCTGCGCGGCAAGAACAAGCCGACCTACACCCCTCACCTGGACACCGGTGACTTTGTGGTGGTGATCAATGCCGACAAGGTGAAAGTCACCGGCAACAAGGCGAGCGACAAGCTCTACCGCCGTCACTCCGGCCGCCCGGGCGGGATGAAGGTGGAAACCTTTGCCGCCCTGCAGCAGCGCATTCCCGAGCGCATCGTGGAGAAGGCCATCAAGGGCATGCTTCCCCACAACGCCCTCGGTCGGCAGTTGTTCCGCAAGCTGAAGGTTTACAAGGGTGCCGAGCACCCCCATGGCGCCCAGCAGCCCCAGCCTTACCAGCTCAACCCCTCCGCCAGCATCAAATGACCAGCAGCAGCAAGCGCGTCGTCTACTGGGGCACCGGTCGTCGTAAGACCTCCGTGGCACGGGTTCGGGTGGTTCCTGGCGATGGAACGATCACCATCAATGGCCGCCCTGGCGATAACTACCTCAACTACAACCCCAGCTACCTCAACGCGGTGCGTGCACCGCTCGACACCCTGGGGCTCTCCAAGGAGTACGACATCCTTGTGAATGTCCGGGGTGGCGGGCTCACCGGCCAGGCCGATGCCATCAAGCAAGGTGCGGCACGCGCCCTGTGTGAGCTGTCCCCCGACAACCGCAAACCGCTCAAGAGCGAAGGTCACCTGAGCCGCGACCCTCGCGCCAAGGAACGCCGTAAGTACGGCCTCAAGAAAGCTCGTAAAGCTCCTCAGTTCTCCAAGCGCTGATTTTCGTCATGCCCAAGGCCGACATTCACCCCACCTGGTATCCCGACGCCAAGGTGATCTGCAATGGAGAAGTGGTCATGACCACTGGCTCCACCACCCCCGAGCTGCACGTCGATGTGTGGAGCGGCAACCACCCCTTCTTCACGGGTACCCAGAAGATCCTCGACACCGAGGGCCGCGTGGACCGCTTCATGCGCAAGTACGGCATGGGCAGTGCCAATCCCGAAGCCGATGCACCCGCGCCCAAGAAGGATGCCAAGAAATCCGACGCCAAAGCCGACAGCTGAACTTCTCAGCTGCAATGACGTCTGACATGGCCGGGTGCTCCCAACGGGGCATCCGGCTTTTCTATCGGCGCTGCTCAACCCGCTGAATCTGTGGATCAGTCCTTTGTCACCGAGCGGCTAGAAGCCACCTGCCGCACCTTCAACGCCCTCGAGCGTCAGCTGGCTGACCCCAGCGTGGCGGCTGACCCTGAACAACTGCTGACCCTGGCCAAAGAGCGCTCGAGGCTTGAGCCCCTAGTGCTCGACTACCAGCGGCTGCAACAACTCGACGCCGAGCAACAGCAGGCCCAGCAATTGCTCAAAGAGAGCAAGGGCGACGCCGAACTGGAGGCGTTGGCCCAAGAGGAGCTGCAGCAACTGAGCTCAGAGCAGGAGCAGCTCAACCAACGCCTGAAAGTGGCTCTGCTGCCCAGCGATCCCCGCGATGAGCGCAGCGTGATGCTGGAAATTCGCGCCGGAGCCGGCGGTGATGAAGCCTGCCTGTGGGCTGGTGATCTCGCCCGCATGTATGAACGCCACGCCCAAACCTGCGGCTGGCAGGTGAATCCCGTCAGCGCTTCAGAAGCCGAGCTTGGTGGATTTAAGGAATTGATCCTGGCGATCCGCGGTGATGCGGTGTTCAGCCAACTCAAATACGAGGCCGGTGTGCACCGGGTGCAGCGGGTACCCGCCACGGAATCGCAGGGCCGCGTTCACACCTCAACAGCCACTGTGGCGGTGATGCCAGAAGCCGATCCGGTGGATGTGCAAATCGATCCCAAGGATCTGGAGATCAGCACGGCCCGCTCTGGCGGTGCTGGCGGGCAGAACGTCAACAAGGTGGAAACAGCCGTCGATCTGCTGCACAAGCCCACCGGGATTCGGGTGTTCTGCACCCAGGAGCGCTCCCAGCTGCAAAACCGCGAGCGGGCCATGGAGATTCTGCGGGCCAAGCTGCTGGCCAAAGAGGAAGAGGAAGCGGCAGCAGCCGAGAGCTCAGCGCGCCGGGCCCAAGTGGGCAGCGGTGATCGCAGCGAAAAAATCCGCACCTACAACTACAAAGACAACCGCACCACCGATCACCGCCTGGGCAAAAACTTCCCGCTGGAAACCGTGCTCAACGGCCAGCTCAGCGATCTGATCGAGGCCTGCACCCACGCGGATCAACAGCAAAAACTCGAAGAGCTGGCGGCCAGCGAGGGCTAGGCGCCGATCACGTATTTGCGCCACTCTTCGCGGCGACCGCTGCGAATCTGGCGGGTGGCTTCGAAATACAAGGTGCTCACCGGGCGTCTTGGCACCGAGTTCAAGGGCATGTCCGCTTCTTTCGGGGTGCGATTGCCCTTGCGGACATTGCAGCGAATGCAAGCGGTGGTCACGTTCTCCCAGGTGTCTTGGCCGCCGCGGCTGCGGGGAATCACATGGTCGATTGAGAGTTTGTCGCCGCGATAGCCGCAGTATTGGCAGGTGTGGTGATCGCGCTGGAACACATTGCGGCGCGTGAGCGGTAATTCCTTGAACGGAATGCGAACAAATTGCCGCAACCGAATCACGGTGGGAGCTAAAAAGTCTTGACGGAGAGTGCGTTCTTCGTGCTCAAGGCCTTCCGCTTTTCCCTTCAACACCATGACGACAGCACGTCGCCAGCTGGTGATATTGAGCGGCTCGTAAGACGCATTGAGAACGAGGACGTGGCCCATGCCAGCTTCCCGTATTGCAGGCATGCTATCTGGGTCAACCAGTGACTCGCCGTCGTCCCTGATGCATCACGAGTCCCTGCCAGGGCTGACGCGGGAAACAATCCCCTCGGTGCAACCGCAGCAGCGGGCTTGGCTGGAGATTGATCGCGACGCCATTCGCCACAACACAGCACAGCTGAAGGGCTCATTGAAGCCCGGGTGCGCCCTGATGGCGGTGGTCAAAGCCGATGGCTATGGCCATGGCGCCGTGACCGTTGCTGAAGCTGCACTCGATGGTGGTGCCAGCAGCTTTGGGGTGGCCACCCTCGCTGAAGGCATCGAACTGCGCCAAGCCGGAATCGAGGCACCGATCCTGGTGCTGGGGAACCTGCAGCAGCCCGAGGAATTCCGCTGCTGCCTGCACTGGCAGCTCAGCCCCACGATCAGCAGCCTCAGGCAGGGGTTGATCGGCAGCAATGTGGGCGTCGCCGGGGGCAAGCCACTGCTGGCCCATCTCAAGCTCGACACCGGCATGGCCCGGCTGGGTATCGACTGGCAGCAGGGCCCCAAGCTGCTGGAGGAGCTGCAACAGCTCGATGGCCTCACGATCGCCGGGGTGTATTCCCATCTCGCCGATGCTGACAACCCCGATGGCCTGCTCAACGCCACCCAGCAGGAGCGTTTTGAAGCGGTGCTGCGCCGCTTCCATGAGCTCGAACTGCAACCTGGCCTGCGGCATCTGGCCAACAGCGCCGGCACCCTCAGCAGCCCAGAGCTGCACTACGACATGGTGCGGGTGGGGTTGTCGCTCTATGGCCACACACCAGCTGCGCACTTAAAGCAACTGCCGCTGCGGCCCGCCATGAGCGTGCACGCCAAGGTCACCCTGCTTCGCGATGTGCCCGCCGGCGCTGGGGTGAGTTACGGCCATCAGTTCCACACCACACGGCCGAGCCGACTGGCCGTGCTGGGCATTGGCTACGCCGATGGCGTCAGCCGCCGCCTCTCGGGGCAAATGGAGGTTCTCGCCGAGGGGCGCCGCCTGCCCCAGGTCGGAGCCATCACCATGGATCAGATCGTGATCGACGCCACGGATCTGCCGGAATTAGACATTGGCGATTCGGTGACGTTGCTCGGCAGCAGCGGCAGCGAAACCATTGGTCCGCAGGCCTGGAGCGATGTCTGCCAGAGCATTCCATGGGAGGTGCTCTGCAGCTTCAAACACCGCCTGCCACGTCTGCCCCGCCGGCCGGAGCACTGATAGGCTTGGCCGACCGCTGGAGAGGTGGCTGAGCGGTTGAAAGCGGCTCCCTGCTAAGGAGTTACAGGAGGCAACTTCTGTCGAGGGTTCGAATCCCTCCCTCTCCGTTCCAACCTTTGAGGCCCTTGGTGTCCGGCTGCTAACAGGCCGCCGAGTCGGTTACCAATGACACGTCAAGAGGCTGTGACAGACCGCAACAATTGCGGCTAGATCGCCCGAATCGCCATGGACGACATCGTCGCCACGTTTTCGTACGACATCCACGCCTTGCGGCTGGAATACAAAACCACCTGCGATGCCCTGGAGCACTGGCGCGGGGGAGATCCCACCGAACAGGAGTTTCTGATCTGGAAGAAAGATCAGCTGTTCCGCTCGCTGTTGGAGCAGTCCTATGAGAGCGCTGAAGCCTGAATCAGGCGCTGGGTTAGCTCAGGAAGCAACGATTCATCGGCAGCCCGCTCAGGCCCTTCACTGAAGGCCACCACCAAAAAGGGCCGGCAGCCTGGGGTTTCGATATACGCCGCATCGTGGCGGGCCTGGCTCATCCAGCCGGCCTTGCTCCACAGGCGGCTGCCCACCGGCAAGCCCCCGCCTAAAAAGCCATCCACCTGATTTTCAGGATCCGCTTTGCGCTCCTCCAGATCAAGGCTGCGGCTCAACAGATCACGCAGGCGCGCTGACGCCAGGGGCGAAACCCAAGCACCCGTCAGTACCGCATGCAGCATGCGCGCCGTGATGTCGGTACTCAGCCGGTTGCGGTTCTCCAAGTCAGCGCCATAAAACTGCCGCTCGCGGCCATAGGGACCTTCCCCCCAGGTTTTTTGGCAGGCGTTCGAGCCCTCCCATTCAGGCCAGCCGAGGGAGGCAAACCACTGGTTCACCAACTGGCGCTGCCGCGCCCAACTGGAGAATGGATCCGGCGGCAACTCAGGGCCACTGGTGGTGCCGCTCAGCAGGTCCATCACCAGGGAGGTGGCGTCATTGCTCGAATCGCCAATCATGTCCTGCATGGCTCGCCGCAACTCAGGGCTCTCCAGCAGCAAATCCCTGGCCAGCCACTGCTCGATGGCCATGGCATAGGCCAGTTTCACCACACTGGCCGGGTAGCGCTGCTGATCACTGCGGTGCGCAGCGCCGCGAATCGGCAGTGACCACACATCATTGGACTCCAGGCCTGCGGCCAGATCGATGGGGGAGGAGTCGTAGAGCAGCCAGGTGATGCTCAGCTGCTCCTCTAAGCCAGGCCGTGTGGCCTTTAACTCGTCAAGCACCCCATGAAGGGCCTGGGTCAGGTCCGAGTCGGGGCGGTAGAACGCCATCAAGCAGGCCAACAAGCGTGGCGACCTTAAACGAGCTAAACGAAGCAACCCCAGCGGCCCTGGAGTTGTTGCACCCCCTCAGCCACTGGCGCTTGAGCCATGCGCTCGATCTCTACAGCAGCCCCCTGGGTTCGGGTCTGGCCACCCAAGCCTGGGTCGGGCGCGAGCTGCAGCTGCTGGATCAACCCGCCCGCTATGGACGCCGGCAGGTTGAACTGGCTGAAGATGGCTACAGGGCGTGGGTTGAACCGCAGGACTTGCTGGGTCGTGCCTGGCGTTGCCGCCCCTATCAGCCGCGCTTGCTCAGCGCTGAGCTAATCCAACAGCGCCTAGCCGCGGTGTTGCGCTTCTGCCAGAGCGCGGCTGAACAGAACAACACCTACTTGTGGGGAGGCAGCCTCGGCCCGAATTACGACTGCTCAGGCCTGATGCAACGGGCCTTTGCCAGTGCCGGAATCTGGATTCCCCGGGACGCCTATCAGCAGGAACGGTTCTGCCAGAAGGTGGCGATCAGCGCTGATCAGCTGCAACTGCTGCGTCCGGCCGATCTGGTCTTCTTTGGCCGGCCCCAACGCTGCACCCATGTGGGCCTCTATCTCGGCGGTGGCCGCTATTTGCACAGCTCTGGCCAAGAGCATGGCCATAACCGCATCGCCATTGACACGTTGCACAGCTGGGACAAAAGCCCAGTGGCCACCCACTACCGCATGGAATTGCGGGGTGCTGGCAGAGTGCAGCGCTGCCACGATGGCAGCCACCTTCCCTGAGTCCAGACGGCCGTGACCCTTTCTGTGGTGATCCCCCTCTACAACGAAGAGGAGAGCCTCTCGATGCTCGTGGCTCAGCTGCTCGGCAGCCTGAGGCCTTTGGGGGAACCCTTTGAATTGGTCTTGGTGGATGACGGCTCTAGCGACCGCACCGCTGAATTACTGCAAGACCTAAGCCGCACCACACCCGAACTGGTGGCTGTATTGCTGCGCCGCAACTACGGCCAAACCGCAGCCATGGCCGCTGGTTTTGATGCCTGCCGCGGCGATGAGATCGTCACCCTTGATGGGGATCTGCAGAACGATCCAGCGGACATCCCCATGATCGTGGAGAAGCTGCGCCAGGGCTACGACCTGGTGAGTGGCTGGCGCCACCAGCGCCAGGACGCGGCCATCAGCCGTTTGCTGCCATCGAAGCTGGCCAACAAGTTGATTGCCCGGGTTACCGGGGTGAGGCTGCACGACTACGGCTGCTCACTCAAGGCGTACCGCCGCGAGTTAGTGACCGACATGAACCTCTACGGAGAGCTGCATCGCTTCCTGCCAGCGCTGGCCTACATCGAAGGCGCCCGCATCAGTGAAGTGAAGGTGAACCACAAGGCGCGCCAGTTTGGGGAAAGCAAATACGGCATCGACCGCACCTTCCGGGTGCTGATGGATCTACTGACGGTGTGGTTCATGAAGCGCTTCTTGACCCGTCCCATGCACGTCTTTGGCTTCTGGGGCCTGATGGCCCTAGTGGCTGGCGGCCTGATGGGCAGCGTGTTGGTGGTGCAAAAGCTGCTGGGCGCTGATATCGGCACAAGGCCGCTCCTCACCCTCTGCGTGCTGCTGCTGCTCACCGGGGTTCAACTGTTCTGCTTCGGACTGCTGGCTGAAGTGATGATGCGCACGTATCACGAAAGCCAAGGGCGGCCGATCTACCGCATCCGCGCCACGTTGCGGGGCAGCGACGCCTTGCCCGAGCCGGTGGTGGCTGCCTTGCGGTAACCACCGAGGGGTTCACCTCGAAATGCTTCCAAAGCGCAAGCCGCCTGGCGAGCGACAGCAACCGTGGCATCGCGCTGACCGCGGCGCAGCAGCGGCAAACAACGGCGATCTCCCCAGCGCTGGGCTTCTTGCATGGCCTGCAGGCGCTCAGCGGCAGAGCCACGGCTGAGTTGCTCAAGCCATTTGAGATGCTCCCTGGCCTGTTGCGGCGTGCTGGGCAACGCCACCAGCGCCATGGCGGCCTCTGAGTTGCGGCGCTGCGCCAATGCTTGCTTGCGATCGCGGTTCAAAGCGGCAATCGCAGCCCCATCGAGCAAATTGGCGTCCATGCCTGGCACCACGGGGCGAAACACCAGTCGCCGCCAGAGAAGAAGCGACAAAACCAGGGTGAGGAAGGCTGCGATCGGGGCGCCCATGGAGCCAGCTGGATTGAATTTTTATGTCACCGATGGCCTTCAGAACTGAGGGTCCGATCAGCGCTACCTACAGTACTGGCGGACCTTTTGGCACCGCCATGACTGGAGAATTTGCCGCCGCCTGGTTGCCCGCGGTTTTCGTGCCCATCGTCGGAATCGTCTTCCCTGCGGTGTTCATCGTTCTGGTTGGAAGCCAAATCACCGCCAGCGAGTGACGGCCCCCTGGCCTTTGACCGCCACCTGAACATTCCTTTCCACTCATGACTGTGACTCCCGCCGCCGACCCCTGCGTCGGCAACCTCGCCACACCGGTGAACAGCGGCTATTTCATCAAAGCCCTGATCAACAACCTGCCCTTCTATCGGGCTGGCATCTCCCCGAACTTCCGTGGTCTTGAGACCGGTGCCGCCTTCGGCTACCTGCTCTACGGCCCCTTCACCATCTGCGGCCCGCTGCGCAACAGCGAGTTCTCCGCAACCGCCGGCCTGCTGGCTGCGATTGGAGCGGTGCACATCCTCACGCTGCTGTTCCTGCTCTACAACCAGCCCGGCAAGCAGCCCCACATCCCCATGGCGGATGTGACCATCAACAATCCTCCCGCTGATCTGTTCACCCGCACCGGCTGGGCTGACTTCACCAGTGGCTTCTGGCTCGGTGGTTGCGGCGGCGCTGTCTTTGCTTGGTTCCTCTGCGGCACCCTGCACGTCAGCACCCTGCTGAATCTTGCCGGTGGCGTTTGGAGCGTTGGCTGAAGCCAACCGCTTTCTCTGACTTCTCAAGCCCTCGCCTCGGCGGGGGCTTTTTTAATGGCAGGATCCCCCACACCAGGGGCCATAGCAGCGCTCGATGTCGCTCAGCGATCCGTTTCTCAAACGACCGCTGCTGACGCTGGTGGTCAGCCTGCTGATTCTGTTGGCGGGCTTGCTGAGCTTGGCCAGCCTCGATGTCGAAAATTTGCCGCCGATCGCCCCCAGTCGGGTGAGCGTGAGCGCCAACTACCCCGGCGCCAGCGCCGAAGTGGTGGAGCAAGGCGTCACCAACTTGATGGAGCGGCAGCTCAACAGCTTGGAGCGCCTGGAAACCATCACCTCCAGCAGCAGTGCCAATGGGGCCCGGGTGCAGCTCGGGTTTCGCGGCAACAAGGGCGAGCTGGATCAAATCAATGTCCAGAACGAGGCGTCGTTAATCAGCAGGCAATTGCCGCAACCGGTGAGCCGTCAAGGGCTGCGGGTAAGGCGCAGCAGCAGCGATCTGTTGATGGTGCTGAGCTTCAGCGACAGCAGCAACACCTACACGCGTGCCTTCATCAGCAGCTGGGTGGACCGGCAAGTGCGCGAACCGCTGCTGCGGATCAATGGCGTTGGCGATGTGGTGCTGTTTGGCAGCAGCGATTTGGCCTACCGGCTGTGGCTGGATGCCACCCAGCTCAGCCGTTTTGAACTCACGATTGAAGATGTCAAAACCGCCCTGCGGCGGGAGAACGTGCTGGCAGCCCTCGGCCAGGTGGGGGATAGCCCAGCGCCGGAAGGCCAGCAATACACCCTGCCCCTGCGGATGGAAGGGCGACTGCGCAACCAACAAGAACTCGAGAACCTGATCGTCAAACCGTTGGGCGGCGGCAACAGCGTGCGGCTGCAGGATCTCGGCACGGTGCGCCTTGGCGAAGAGCGCTACGGCTCGATTGCTCGCAATCTCGATGGTCAAGCCGCCGTCGCTGTGGGGGTCTTTCAGCGCGATGGCAGCAATGCCTTGGCGGTGAGCCGCGCAGTGGACGAGCTGCTGAATCAAGCCAGCCTCGACTTCCCTCCAGGACTTGAGGTGGAGACGATCGTTGATTACGCCAGCAATGTGCAAGAGAGCATCAATCAGGCGATTTCCGCCCTGCGTGATGCCGTGCTGCTGGTGTTTGCCGTGCTGCTGCTGGGACTCGGCAACTGGCGCCTGGCACTGATCACAGCAATTGCTATCCCCGTAGCCCTGGTGGGGAGCTTCACAGTGCTGAAGCTCAGCGGCGGCACCCTCAATGCCTTCACTTTGTTTGGCCTGGTGCTGGCCACCGGGGTCGTGGTCGATGACGCCATCGTCGTCAGCGAAGACATCGGCCGGCGGATCAGCGGAGGAGCCAAACCCTTCCGCGCCGCACGCGAGGCCATGGATGAGCTCAGTGGAGCGGTGATCGCCACCTCTCTGGTGCTGATCGTGGTGTTTCTGCCGGTTTTGGTGATGCCTGGGTCCTTGGGGCGGCTCTATCAACCCCTGGCCGTGGTGATCAGCAGCACGATCCTGTTCTCCACCATCAATGCCTTGAGCTTCACACCGGTGGCCTCAGCGGTATTGCTCGGCAAGTCGTTTCGGCCCGCACCGAAGCCAATGGAACGTCTGCGGCGCGGATTAGCGAAAAGCTCGCAATGGCTCGACGCGCTGCAGCAGCCCTACCAACGCCTACTGGAGCGAGCCCTGAAGCGGCGGCGGCTGGTGTTGAGCCTGCTGGGGGCAGGGCTGCTGATCACCGCCATCGGACTACGAGCACTGCCCACCGGCTTTGTGCCCCAAGAGGATGGCGGCCAGATCCGTGGTGTTGTGGTGCTGCCGGAAGGAGCCTCACTGGAGCGCACCCAAAGCGCCATGCAACGGGTGCAGCAGGCGGTCGCCGCCGAACCCTTGGTTCGCTACGGCAACTTTTATGCGGGCCGTTCCTTTGGCGATAGCGCCCCCAACAAAGGCATCTTTTTCCTCAGGCTCAAGCCGCTGCAGCAGCGATCCACAAGCACCAGCGAGGTGGTGGAACGGTTGAATCCAGCCCTGCAGCGGGCCATGGCCGGTGATGGCCGCGTGATCTTGAGCCAACCGCAACCGGTGCGCGGCTTTGGCTCAGAAGGAGGCATCAGCCTGAATCTGCTCGATGTCAGTGGCGGGCGCTTGAGCCTGCAGCAGTTTGGCGATGAAGCCGACGACTTCATCGCTGCGGCTAAGGCCAGCGGGCGGTTTGAACGGGTCGGCACCCGCTTTAGTGCCAATGCCCCCTCGCTGGAGGTGGTTCCTGATCGCCAACAGCTCGCCGCCGTTGGCGTCAGCTTGGAGGAGGTGGTGGCCGTGATTGGCGACAGCTTTGGCAGCACCTACGTCAACGACACCTTCAGCGATGCCCGCGTCCGGCGCGTGATCGTTCAACTGCAAGGGAGTGATCGCAGCAGCCCAGGCGATGTGTTGCGCCTGCTGGTGCGCAATCGCGACGGCAGGCTGATCCCCCTGAGCAACTTGGTGCGGCTGGAGCCAACAACCGGACCCACCAGCATCAATCACAGCGAACTCAGCCGCGCGATCAGCATCCGTGCCAAACCCAAACGGGGCGTCAGCAGCGGCCAAGCCATGGCCACCCTCGAGCGGGTGCAACAGCAACGCAACACCCCCAGCACCGAGCTGCAATTCACAGGCCTGAGCCTCGAGGAGCAGCGGGCAGGAGGCGGCACCTGGAAACTGTTTGGCTTGGGGCTGCTGGTGGTCTATCTGCTGCTGGCTGCCCTCTACGAAAGCCCTATTGATCCTGTGATCATCTTGATCACGGTGCCCTTGGCCTTACTGGGGGTCGTGCTGGGGCTCGCTGCGCGTGGTTTGTTTCTCGATGTCTATGGCCAGGTTGGAATTTTGGTGTTGATCAGCCTGGCGGCGAAGAACGGCATCTTGATCGTGGAATTTGCCAACCAGCGCGTCAAACGCGGCGTTGCCGTACCGGTGGCGATCCGAGAGGCAGCCAGCCTGCGGCTGCGCCCGATCTTGCTCACCGGGGTGTCGTCGCTGGCTGGATTCTTGCCTCTGGTGCTCGCCAGTGGTGCTGGCGCTGCGCGCAGCATCAGCATCGGCACGGTGGCTTTCAGCGGTCTATTGGCCTCAACAGCCCTGAGCCTGTTGGTGTTGCCCGTGGTTTACGAGATCGTCAAAACATGGGAAGTGAAGCGGACACAAAAACTTGGTTAAGAGCGGATTGCATCCCGGTTTGTCTGGTCAGGATTCTGAGGCGATATCCCATCGGTCTGCCGGCATGAAAGCCCTCTCCGAAATACCCCCCACCCTGAAGTTTGAAGAGTCGACCCTGCGGGCCGCCGCGGCGGTGTTGCATCGCCGCCTCATCGGCCAAGGCCTCAGCCCTCAAGCTGCCGCCGACATGTTGACCAGCGAACTGGCCGCCAATCTCATTGCCGAGCACAGCAGCGATTTGGAGTGCCTTGCGGGCCGTTAGCGCCCTGCAGCAAACCAGCGAATTCAGCCCCCAATTGGGGGCTTTTTTCATGGGCCCAATCCAAGTGATCCTGCAGCCATAAAAAAACCCCCGCCGAAGCGGGGGTCAGTGGAACGTCGAAGTGAAATCAACCCATTGATCGTTGGATCAACCGAACTTGCCGGAGGTCGAAGCGATCAAGAAGGCGGCGTAGGTGAGGACATAACCCACTGAGAAGTGAGCCAGACCAACCACGCGGGCCTGAACGATGGACAGAGCCACCGGCTTGTCGCGCCAGCCCATCATGTTGGCGATGGGGCTGCGCTGGTGAGCCCAAACGATGGTTTCAATCAGCTCCTGCCAGTAACCACGCCAGGAGATGAGGAACATGAAACCGGTGGCCCACACCAGGTGACCGAAGAGGAACATCCACGCCCAAACGGCGAGGTTGTTGCTGCCCATCGGGTTGTAGCCGTTGATCAGCTGAGAGCTGTTCAGCCACAGGTAGTCACGGAACCAGCCCATCAGATAGGTGCTGGATTCGTTGAACTGAGCCACGTTGCCCT
>CAJWAH010000015.1 GCA_913020095.1 uncultured Synechococcus sp. | reverse complement strand
AGCCCCTGCGCCGGTGGCGGAGAAACCCACCGGGGGGTGCTGGCTGCAGCACCGGGTGCGCCGCGGGGCCTTGCAGTGGGTGCCGCGCAATTTTTATCCCGGTGTGTGGGGGCTGCTGCAGCACTGCCGCGGGCTGTTGATTGGCGACAAGTTGGAGCGCCGCAATCGCTTGGATAGCGCTCTGTTGGCTGAGAAAACGCCGGATGAGCAGAACTTTGCGGTGTTGGTGGAGCACCTGCTCAGCAAGATCGAGGCGCCGGAATACCGCCAACTCTCGATCGAAGCGCTGTTGTCGTTGATGGCCTTTTTTGAGGCCAACCCCGATGTTTGCTTTGACGACCACATCGCTTTGGATGTGGTGATTGGCCATGCCGTGCGGCTGGGTTGGTTGGAGCAGGACCCCAGCCACCGGCTCAGTGACTACGGCTCCCACAAGGCCGCTGCTTGGGACGGCTTCTACCGGGCCTCACCAACCCGCTGCCGTGAGCTTTGCGTTGGGGCCTTGCACCAATTGGTCGACAGCGCGATTGCGGCCTAGAGCGGTGTATCGAGCTGCAGCAAGCTCTGCTGCGGCTGCTCAACCGCCTGCTCAATCAGGTCAGCGAGCCGTAGAGCCCGGGATGCTTGCAGACCATCGACGGCTGGTTTGGCCGCACCACGAACGCACTGCAGGAAATGCTCGAGCTCGGCATAGAGCGGTTCGGTGGGGGAGATGCTCACCTCTTCAATGAAGCCGTCGTGGCGGTAGAGCAGTTCCCCCCGGGTGGCGGAATAGGACTCATGGGCACGCCGGTGGATGCGCAGGTTGCGGTTGAGGAAGTCCGCCTCCACCAGGCTGTCGCGGCAGTGGGCCGTGAGGCAGCGCTCCTTGCGGTGGCTCATCTTGCTGGCGGTGAGGCTGGCGGCAACGCCATTGGCGAAATTCAAGGTGGCGGTGACGTAGTCGATGGGGCCGTCGCTGCTGCGGCCACCCGCTGCGGCGAATCCCACCACCGGAGCTCCAGCGAGTTCCAACGCCAAGTCGATGTCGTGGATCATCAGATCCAGCACCACCGACACATCGTTGGCGCGATCGGCGTGAGGGCTGTGGCGCCGGCCTTCCAGCACCACCACTTCCTCATTGGCCACCACGTTGAGCAGCTCCCGGAAGGCCGGGTTGAAGCGCTCAATGTGGCCCACTTGCAGTAGGCGGCCTGCTTGTTCAGCCGCAGCGATCAGTTCACCGGCTTCCTGCTCATTGGCCGCGATCGGCTTTTCGATCAGCACATGCACGCCGGCCTTGAGGCAGGCCATGCCCACGGGGTGGTGCAGCAGGGTCGGCACAGCAATGCAAACCGCTTCCACTTCCTCGATGAGGTCGTTGTAGTCAGCAAACCAGCGGCAACCGAACTGTTCGGTGGCTAAGGCGCCGCGGGCGGCATCGGGGTCAGCAACGCCCACCAGCTCGGCATCACGCAACAGGCTCAGCACACGGGCGTGATTCCAGCCCATGTTGCCGATGCCGATCACGCCCACCTTGACTGGTTTCATCCTGGTGAGCTGGGCGGTGTTGCAGGCAGGGGACTAGTCCTGCTGGGGGCTCATTATCAACGCATTGCTGCGTTCTCCGAGGCAGATCTTCACGTCCTCGATGCGGGGCCCGTCCATCGTCAGCACCGTGAATTGGTCACCGTCCCAGTTGAGGGCCTCGCCAGCGGCGGGGATGTGCTGCAGCCGCTCGAGCAGAAAGCCAGCCAGGGTGTGGTGTTCATCGGATTCCGGCAGCTTGAGCCCGAGTTGGCGATTGAGCTCAAAAATCTCCAGATCACCGGCCACGCGCCAGCAGTTGCCGCCCAGCGGAATCAAATCGGCTTCGTCGCCGTCGTCTTCGAGTTCTTCGCCCACGATTTCGCTGGTGAGATCAGCGATGGTCACCAGCCCTTCGGTGCCGCCGTGTTCATCCACCACCACCAGCACCGGCTCGCCGCTGCGGATTTGGGGCAGCAGATCGGCCAGGGAGGCACTCTCTTGAATCCGTGCCACCGCAGAGATGTACGGGCTCAAGGGGGAGTCGAGGGTCAGCTCACCACGGGCCAGCGGTGCGGCCAGCAGGCGGAGATCCAGCAGGCCGCGCACATCATCGAGTGATTCGCCAATCACCGGGAAGCGGGCATGGCGGGTGGAGACCACCGCCTCCATCAGGTCGCTAAGGCAGGCCTCCAGCGGCAAGGTCACCATCCCGGAGCGGGGCACCATCACTTCGCGCACCTGGGTGTCGCGCAGGGAGAACACCCCCTCAAGGATGTTGCGCTCATCCGGCTCCAGGCCAATGACGGCGTCGTTCTCAATCAAGCTCTCGAGCTCACTGGCTGAGAGCGATGGCACCAGCCGGTCCCATTGCAGCGGCAGCCCTGAGGCGCGCAGCAGCACATTGGCGACGGCCTCAATGGCGCTCAGCAGCGGGGCCAGGGCTTGGTTGACCGATTCCAGCAGCGGGCCAAGCCGCAGCGCTGCGTTCTCCGGGTCATCGAGCACCCAGGCTTTGGGCAGCAATCCGCCCAGCAGGGTGGCCAGCAGGGCGAGCAGCGCAAACACCACCAGCTGCAGCCAGGCCGGAGGTGTGGGCCCATGCAGCAGGGTGAGCAGGCTGTGGCTGCCCCAGCCGAGGGCCAATAGGGCCAGGCTCAAGCCCAGTTGAGTGGCCAGCAAGGCCCGGCGCAGGTGCCGCTGCAGGCGTGCAATCGCTAATGCCGCCGCATTGCCGCGCTCGGCCAGTTCCTGCACCCGGGTGGGCCGCAGCCGCATCAAGGCAAATTCACTGGCGGCAAAGAAGGCCACCAAGGCCAACAGCAACACCAGAGTCAGCAACCGCAGGGAAAGCCCCATGAACTCTGTGGATGCCAGCTGGCGAATGGCTGAATTATGAGTCGCCGGTGGCGCTGTGCCAGCTGCGGTGCAGATGCTGCAGCAGGGGCGCTAACGGGTCGGCCGTCATCGAATCGGGCGCAGCCGCCGCAGGATCAGGCCAGCGCCGGCGAATGCGTTCCCCTGCTTTCATGCGGCGCCAAAGCTGCTGAAGGCGTCGATCGGCAGACGGGGAGGGCATCCATGCGGGCTTGGGCCGCCATTCTGCAACGACTTGTTTTCCATCCCTCACTGAACAATTCACAGGGCCCGAGTTAGGCCAGTCCCATCACCTTGCGGTAGGCCGGCCGCGCCTGGGTCGCGGCGATGGTGGCCTGAACGGCTGGATAGGGGCTCAGGTCTAGATCGGGGAAAAACATCGGTAGATAAGCCAAATACGCGTTCACGGCGCAGTCAGCCACCCCCCAGCTGCCGCCCATCAGCGGCTTGCCGCCATCGAGGAGCCTGTTGAGCACGCCCATCAGCCGCGGAAACTCCTTCTCGCGATTGCTGGGAACAAACAACGCCGTCGCCAGGGTTGCGTTGGCAAACAGCACCCATTGGGCCGCCAGGCTGCGCTCGGCGCTGCTGCCGCATTCACCGCTGAGCTCCGCCAGATAGAGCAAGATTGCGCCGCTTTCGAACAGTTGCAGGCGGCCGCTTGGCAGCGCTGGGTCTTCGTGCACCAGGGCCGGCAACTTGCCGAAGGGGTTGATGCTTAAAAACGGCTCGCGGCTGTGCTCGCCGGCGCGCATGTCGAGCATGCGCCAGTCGTAAGCGATGCCCTTTTCCTCCATGTACCAGCGGGGCATGGAGGCGCGGGTGCGGGCACCGCCGTAAAGGGTGAGAGCCATGGGATGGGGGTCGCGAGGATCGAACTCGCCTAAGGCGAATTATGAGTTCGCTGCATTCACCAGATTGCTAGACCCCCGGCCAGCACAGCCATTGTGAACCAGCTGTCACCAGAGGCCGCGAACGGGCTCAATTTCGATCAGCGGTTCAATCTTGCGCATGCTGCCGGTGTAAGGCGTTTCCAGGTCCGCCACCCGGCTCGGCAGCGGTCCGCTCTGCTCATCGAGCAGCGAGCGATAGGTGTTCTCGATCGCTGAGCCATCCCAAACGATGGTTTGGTCGGGGAAGCCAAAGCCCATCACCTTGGTGCCATCGCCGCCACCCATCGAAATCCCCAGCAGGTCGGTGATCTGGTGGGTGATGTCGATGCCGCGGGCGAAGGGCGCTGTGTAGGAGAAGGCCCGTCGATCGATCAGCTCGGATGTGGTTTCGATGGCGCCGCAGCGGGTCACCTCCACGGGTTGACCAGGCTGCTCATTGGGGTCGCTGCCGAGCGGGGCTTCGAAGGTGGTGGTGCAGACCATGGGGCCAGCGGCAGCCGGCGCGGCCAGCAAGGCAACGCAGGCGCTGAGGAGGGCTTGGCGGACCATGGAGGCGTAACGGAGTCCGGGCTCAAGGTAAAAACGATGAAGCCTCCGCGCCAGAGTTCATGACCGCTGCCGATCCCCTTCTTGAGCTGCTGGCCTCGCGGGCTTACCGGCGCGGTCAATTCACCCTGGCCTCAGGCCGCAGCAGCGAGCACTACGTCAACTGCAAGCCAGTCACCCTCAGTGGCCGCGGCGCCCAGCTGCTGGCACCCAAGTTGTTGGCCTTGGTGGAGCCCAATGCGGTCGCCGTGGCGGGGCTCACCCTCGGCGCCGATCCGATGGTCAGCTGGGTGGCCCATGCCGCCGCCCTCAGTGGCCGCGAGTTGGATGCCTTGATCGTGCGCAAGGAAGCCAAAGGCCATGGCACCGGCGCTTGGCTGGAGGGTCCGCTGCCCGAGCCTGGTGCGCGGATCACGCTGTTGGAAGACGTGGTCACCAGCGGTGGCTCGGCGCTGAAGGCCGTCAAGCAACTGCGCGCTGCTGGCTACGAACTGGAGCGGGTGGTGGCGATTGTTGATCGCGAGGAAGGAGGTGCGGCGGCTTTAGCTGCTGAAGGGCTGGAGCTCAAAGCCCTCTACCAGCTCAGTGCTGTGGCGGCTGAGCATCAGCGCAGCCAGGCGGCTCAGTCATGAGTGCGAGCGTTTGGGCGCTGCCGGCGTCCCCCTTCCGTTTCACGCTTCCGGTTGCCCGGATTCCCCTGCGCGGCGAGGGCAGTTTGCGGGTGCTGCACGGCCAAACCACCCAGGCCATCGAAGGGGCTGCCCCCGGCAGCCTGATCGAAACCTGCTGCGTTACCCCCACGGCCCGATTGGTGGCCCTGGCGGCCGTTGCAGTGCTGAGTGATGGCGCCGACTTGCTCGTCACCGCTGGCTCAGCGGCTCAGGTGCACCAATCCCTCGATCGGGTCTTGTTCCCCGCTGATCGTGTGGCCCTGGGTGAGCCGCAAGCGCTGCTTTGGCATGGGCTGGTGCAGCCCGGCGGGGAGCCTGGCGGTGCTGGTTGGTCGCTGCCGGGGCAGCACTGGCTGCTGGCTGAAGGGGAGGCGTTGCCCGAACCGCTCGCGGCCTCGGCGGCCTTGAGCTCCGAGCAGCAGGAGCAGCTGCGGATCCATCAGGGCATCCCCGCTCCAGGTGCGGAGCTCAGCGAAGAGTTCAACCCCTTTGAGCTGGGGTTGCGCCGGTGGGTGAGCCTTGAGAAGGGCTGCTACCTGGGCCAGGAAACCCTGGCCAAGCTGCACTCACGCGATGGCCTCAAGCAGCAACTGCGGCGTTTTGTGGTGGCGCCTGGAGCGGATGCACCGGAGCCCGGTCAGCAGCTGCGCACCACCAGCGGGGAGCGCGGCGCCCTGGTGACCTCAGTCCAAGGGGACCGCGGGCTGCTGCTGCTGCATCGCCGCTGCTGGGATCAATCGGAGCTTGCTGGGCTGGAGTTGTCGTTGCCGGAGGCGGCAGCGTTCGATAGCCACTGAGCCACCGCCCAGGTGGCCAGGCAGTCGTCGCGGTTGTAGCGAAGGATTTGATCGAGTTGGTGTCGCTGGTGGCGTTCACGCCATTGGCGCCACCACAACACGCAGCGGGCCCCTTCTGCGGTGGGTTGGCTCCAGCGAAAGCCCCGCCAGCTGGCCACGGCTTTGAGGCCGTAGCTGTCGACGGGCAGCCGCCAGTGCTGCCGAACGCGCTGGTGCAAATCCACCAAGCCTTGAGGCGGTTCGCTGTTTTGGCGCTCGGCCATCCGCTTTAAGGCGATCGCTTCGGTTTCGCCGTAGTGCAGCACCGGCCAGCCCGGGTGTGCTGCAAGCAGGCGTTGCAGCCGCTGCCAGAGGCGATCTTCGCCGTGCTCCCGCAAGGCCAGGATCGGCCGGTAAGGAGCGCTGTCAGCATCTTCAAAGCGGCCATCGGCCCCGCGGCTCAAGGGCAGAAAGCCATGCAGGAAATCGTCTCGAGCATCAGGGTCCGATTCGATGTCGTAGAGCAGCACCCCGGGTGCCCCATGGAGCTCGGGTAAGGGGTCGGGGTTGCCAGCCTGCAGCGGCTCGGCGATGCCGCGCTGCTGAACAGTCGCTTGGGCGATCAGTTCGGTGGCCAGCTCCGGTTGTTGGATGCCGCGCTCCTCCAGCTGTTGCAGCAACCAGTCGCCTGGGGCATCGGCGAGGGCTTGGCGGTTCGCGATTCCCAGCTCCTGCAGCAGTTCCTGGCGTTTGCCGCCAATGCCGCTCACGGTGCTCAGTTCGCCTTGTGCTTCGGCCACCGCATCACAGCTGCGGCGCCAGCTGCAGAGCGTGCATTTGCGCCGGTCGTGGGTCAGTGGCGGCGGGTTGCGGCGTTTGAGGTCCTGCTGCAGCCGCGTCAAGGCGGTTTGCATTTGGTGGTTGAGGCCGCTGTGGAGATTGAGCCGTTGGCGTTGTCCGCGGGGATTGATCAGCCAGCCCTGGCTGGCCGCAGTGCCTTGCACCGGCTCCAGCAGCCAGCCCCAGAGCGCCAGGGTGAGGCGGTGCTCCCGGGTGCCGTGGCGACCCGGTTGCAGCAGTGCGGGCTGGTAGCTGAAGCTGCCCAGCTGGCTGGGCTGCGGTTTGCGCAGAAGCAAGGTGGGCCGGCCGCAGATGCCGTCGCGCCGCAGCAGCAACAAACGCACCGCTGGTTCGCCCCGTTGCAGAGCCCCCAAGCCAGTGCAGCGCTCGAGTGGCTGATCAATGCATTGCTGCAAACGCTTTTCGCGATCGGCCAGCTGCAGGGCGCGGTGCGGGTTCCAGAGCCGCTCGGCTGGATCCCCATGGCGATCCAGCCAGGCTTTGCGCCGGCAACGCAGCCAGCTGCGCAGCAAGCGGTCACTGAGCGGATGCACCATCGATTCAAGCTAGAAGGGTGCTCCGCCTGGGCCACTTGCCATGCAGCTCACCTATTTCGGCGCCAATGGCTGGTTGCTTGAGCTCGCTGGCCAGCGCTTGTTGCTGGATCCCTGGTTGGTGGGTCCGCTGCGTTTTGGTGGGGCGAGTTGGTTGTTTGAAGGCACGCTGCCCCGGGAGTGGCCGATTCCAGGCGATCTCGATGGTTTGCTGCTGACCCAGGGCCTGCCAGACCATGCCCATCCCGCCACCTTGGAGCGCTTGCCCAAGGCGCTGCCGGTGGTGGGTTCTGCGGCAGCGGTGCAGCAAGCCCGCCGCTTTGGTTTCACTCAGACCGACACCCTGCGCCCTGGCGAACGCCTGCAGCGCGGTTCGCTCGAGATTCAGGCCACCGCTGGTGCACCAGTGCCCCAGGTGGAAAATGGCTATCTGCTGCGCGGCTCCGGGGAAAGCCTCTATGTCGAGCCCCATGGCTTCTTGGATCCGGCCTTGCCGGCCGAGCCCCTCACGGCGGTGATCACACCGGTGATGGATTTAGGCCTGCCTGTGGCAGGGGCTTTTGTGAAGGGTCGTGCGGTGGTGCCGCAGCTGCTGGAGCGGTTTACACCGGCCCACCTGCTGGCCAGCACGGCCGGAGGCGATGTGGCCTACAGCGGACTGTTGCAGCAGGTGCTGCAGGCCAAAGCCAACAGTGATGAGGAGCAAGCGCAGCTGGCTGGCCGGCACCCGCACACCCGCTTCATTGATCCCGATCCAGGACACTGCTATCAGCTCAGCGCTGACTGATGTCGTCCTCACCCCTGCACCTGGAGCCTGCAGCCATCGCCTTTGGCACCGATGGTTGGCGTGGTGTGCTCGGGGTCGACATCACCATCGAGCGCCTGTTGCCGGTGGCCGCTGCTGCCGCCGCGGAGCTAGCCCATTCCGCCCCGCCGGAGCTGGAGAGCCGCACCGTGGTGATCGGCTACGACCGCCGCTTTTTGGCGCCGGAATTGGCAGCCGCCATTGCTGCAGCGGTGCGCGGAGTTGGCTTGGAACCACTGTTGGCGCAAGAGCCATTGCCCACCCCTGCCTGCAGCTGGGTGGTGGTGGAGCGGCGTGCCCTCGGCGCTCTGGTGATCACTGCCAGCCATAACCCTCCCGAGTGGCTTGGCCTCAAGATCAAGGGCCACTTCGGCGGCTCGGTGGAAGGCGATTTCACCAAGCGCGTTGAGCGGCGCCTACAGGCCGGCGGCATCACCGTGCCCGAACCCGGGGAAACCGAATGCTTTGACGGCTGGGCTGAGTACCTCCAAGGCCTGCGCGGTGCGATGGACACCAATGCGCTGCGCCATGGGCTGCAGAGCTTGGGGCTCAAGGTGATCGTGGATCCAATGCATGGCTCGGCCGCTGGCGGCCTGCCGGCGCTGCTCGGGGAGGCGGTGAGCGAAATTCGCTCCCAGCGGGACCCCCTCTTTGGCGGCCATCCACCGGAGCCGCTTGCTCCTTACCTCAGCGAGTTGATTGCCCAGGTGAAAGCCAGCACAGCCGCTGGTCAGCCTGCAGTGGGCATTGTTTTTGATGGCGATGGCGATCGCATTGCCGCCATCGACGAGCAAGGGCGTTACTGCAGTACTCAATTGCTGATGCCGCTGCTCATTGATCATTTGGCCCGGGCCAGGAATCTGCCCGGCAAGGTGATCAAGACCGTGAGCGGGTCGGATTTGATGCGGCGCGTCGCCGAAGACCTTGGCCGTGAGGTGGTTGAAAAGCCGGTTGGTTTCAAATACATCGCCAGCGAAATGCTCAGCGGCCAGGTGCTGGTGGGTGGTGAGGAATCAGGGGGTGTGGGCTTTGGCATGCACTTGCCCGAGCGTGATGCTGCTTTTGCAGCGCTGCTGCTGCTGGAGGCCTTGGTGGAGGGCGGCCAGCCCTTGGGTGCGCGCCTCGAGGCATTGCAGCAGCGTTGCGGCGGCGGCAGCCATTACGACCGCTTGGATTTGCGCTTGTCAGGCATGGACAGCCGCCAGCGCCTCGAGCAGCAGTTGGCTGACGCGCCGCCCAGCAGCGTTGCTGGCATGGCGGTGCAGGAGGTGATTCGCACCGATGGCGTCAAGCTGCGGTTGGGACCCAGCCACTGGCTGATGCTGCGGTTTTCCGGCACCGAGCCACTGCTGCGCCTCTACTGCGAAGCCCCCAATGCTGAGCGTGTGGCCGAAGTCTTGGCCTGGGCCAGAGAGTTAGCGGAAGCAGCATGAGCATTCCTCATGGCCGCAGCCGAACGCTGGTGATTGCCAGCGGTAATGCCGGCAAGGTGCGCGAATTTCGGGAGCTCCTGCAGCAGCTGCCATTGGAGCTGCAGCCCCAACCCGATGGCATGGAGGTTGAGGAAACAGGTCTCACCTTTGCTGAGAATGCGCGGCTCAAAGCCGTGGCTGTTGCCGCGGCAAGCGGAGCATGGGCTTTGGCCGATGATTCCGGTCTGTGCGTGATGGCTCTGGGGGGCGCCCCAGGTGTGCATTCCGCCCGCTACGCCGCCAGTGATCCAGAACGGATTGCGCGGCTGTTGGGCGAGCTGGGCGGCCGGGACGATCGCCGCGCCGAATTTCGCGCTGCGCTCTGCCTCGCTGATCCATCGGGGCAGGTGCTGCTTGAAGTAGAGGGTTGCTGCGCGGGTGTGATCACCACGGCCCCTCGGGGTGATTCAGGCTTTGGCTACGACCCGATTTTTGAAGTTGAGGGCACCGCGTTGACCTTTGCCGAAATGGCGCCTGAGCAAAAGCAAGCCGTTGGTCACCGCGGCCGCGCCTTTGCGCTGCTCCAGCCCGAGCTGCACAAACTTCTAAATGATCAGTAGCGCTGATCACAAAACAAGACAGTCGGCGGCGGGATTGAGGGCCAATCTTTAGGTTGGCCGCTGACGCCGAGGAGATCATGGCCATCGCCATGACGACTGGTTACAGCGCGCAGACCGAAGGCGCCTTGCGCTGTATCGAAGCTGCTTCGGACTGGGCCATCGCTTGTGTTGACGCTCTGCCGCAGCAGAGCGCTTACACCTTGATTGATTACGGCGCTGCCGACGGCGGTACGGCTGTTGGGTTGTGGAACTCCGTGTTGGACCGCCTCCACGAGCGCCAACCCCAGGCCCACTACACCTTGGTGGGCAATGACCTGCCCAGCAACGACAACCTCGCTCTGGCCGCCAATGTGGCGCTGCAGTTGTCGCGTCCTCCCAGCCCAACGGTGCTGGTGAGTTGCCGCAGCTTTTACGAGCCGCTGATGGCCCCGGGTTCGGTCAGCTTTGGCTTTACCGCCACCGCCATGCACTGGTTGAGTCAGTCGGCAGGCGCTCTCGATACCCACACCCATGTTCAGGCCTCTGGCGATGCTGAGGCCTTGAGTCGCTTCACGGCGCAGGCCATGCGCGACTGGAATGCCCTGTTGGAGTTGCGCTCCAAGGAACTGCAGGTTGGTGGCCGTTTGTTGACGGTGAACCTCTCCCGCGACGAGGCCGGCCTCTACTTGGGCCACAACGGCGGCCGCACCCGCAATGTGCACGACCAGTTGCACCAGATCTGGCGAGAGATGGCCGATGAAGGGCGCATTAGCGCTGATCATTACCGCGCTGCCACGGTGATGAACTTCTACAAGTCACCCGATGAGTTCATGGCTCCGCTGAAGGACTCCACGTCAGCGGCCTACCGCAACGGCCTGCGTTTGATTGATCAGCGCACGGTTTATGTGGAGTGCCCCTACCGCCGCCGCTGGAAGGAGAACGGCGATACGGCCTCCTTCGCCTCTGGCTTAATGGCCACCATCCGCAGCTGGAGTCGTCACAGCTTTGCGTCAACCGCTGGCGATGCCGCCGCTGATGAGCTTTACGGGCGCCTGGAGAAACGCATTGCTGCGGCTCCTGATGAATGGAGCCTCGATTACGTCGAGCACCATCAAATGATGGAAAAGGTGGCCGCATGAGGAGTGCCGATTCCAGCAGTCCACAGGTGCGCGTGCTGGCGGAGCACATCTCGGATCACCTCTCGGTTTTTGTGGTGGCCGAGAACACCGATGCTGAGCGGCCGGCCAATGGCGGCCTGAGGCTGCTCTCCTACGACAGCGACGCCACCTGCAAAGCCGATGGCCATCGCTTGGCCAGCTTGATGACCAACAAGCATTCCTTGTATGGCACAGGCTTTGCCGGCGGCAAAGTGGTGGCTCGCGCTGCCAATCCGGCGGCGGTGAAAGACGAGCTGATCAATGTCACCGCGGAGCTGCTGGAGTCGCTTGGCGGCGCCATGATCACTGGCTGCGATCTCAACACCAGCCTTGAGGACATGGAGCGGCTCACCGCTCTAACGCCCCATGTGTTGGCCGCGGTTGGCAGCCCGGTGGATGCCAGCAGTGCCACCGCATTCGGCACGATTGGTGCCGTGGAAGCGGTGTTGCAGGACAGCCTGGATCAGGCACCTGCTGGTCGGGCGTTGGTGCATGGCTGTGGCGCCGTTGGCGGACCGGTGGCGAAGGCCCTTATCGCCAGCGGTTGGCAGGTCTTCACGGTGGATATGGACTCGGCTCGGGCCCAGATCAGTGGGGCGACCCCCTTGGATCCAGGCTCGCCGTGGTGGACCCAGGAGCTCGACTTGCTGTTGCCGTGCTCGATCTCCGGTCTGCTGACAGAGGAGATCACCGCAGCACTTCAGGTCAAGTCGGTGGTCCCGGCCGCCAATGCCCCCTTCGCTGACCCGGTCTTGGCTGAGCAGATGCGGCAGCGCGGGGTTCGGGTGCTGCCCGATCCCTTGGTCAATGCCGGAGCGGTGATCGCTGACTCCATTGAGCGCTTTGCCCCGGAGGCTTGGAAACAGGCCAGCCCAGAGCAGGTGTACGCCTTTGTGCGCCAGGCTGTTCGCGATCGCGCCGGCGATTTCCTGGCCCAGCGGGATCGGGGCCTCAGCGTTGGTGAAGCGTTGATGCATGTGGCTGCCGGCAGTAGCCAGGACCCCATTGGCCTGAGTTTTGTTCTTTCGGCATGAGCAACGTCTCCATTCCCAGCCGCGCTGCGGTCGTCATCGTTGGTGGCGGCATGGCAGGTCTCAGCTGCGCCTCGTCCTTGGCCCAGCAGGGGGTCAGCGATGTGGTGTTGCTGGAGGCCAAAACCCTGGCCCACGCCGGAGCTAGCAGTTTCGGCGAATCCCGCATGTTCCGGGAGATGTATTCCGATCCGGTGCTTTGCCGGCTGGCCCAAGAGGCCAATCGCCTTTGGCGCGAAGAGGAACAGCGTTCAGGCGAAATCCTGCGCCAGACCCATGGCCTGCTCTTCTACGGCGAAAGCTGGGATGAGGAGACGATCGAAGGTTCAATCCCGGGGGCACGCCGGGTGATGGATGACCAGGGCATTCCCTACGAAGCCCTCACGTCTGAGCAGATTGCTGATCGCTTCCCGCTCAAGCCCCGGGCTGATTTCAGTGGTTTGTTTGAACCCACAGCCGGAGCTGTTCGCAGTGACCGGGTGATTGCCCACTGGACGCGGACAGCGCGCGCCGCAGGTCATCAGCTGATCGAGCATTGCCCTGTTCAGGCTGTCGATCCCAGCTCAGGGCGCGTCAGCCTGCAGAGCGGTGAACAGATCGAGGCTGACCAGGTGGTGGTGGCCTGCGGCATTTGGAGCCAGCTGCTGCTTGCTCCCCATGGCTTGGCCCCCAAGCTGGAGGTGTGGCCCATGTTGTGGGCTCACTACACCGTGGATCCTGCTCAGGCCGATCGCTATCCCCAGTGGTTCTGCTTCCAGCAGGCCCAAGGCGACGACGGAGGCTTGTATTACGGCTTCCCAGCATTGAGCCGCACCGAGGACGGCCGCCCCAAGATCAAGGCCGGCATCGATTGGGCTCCCGAAGAGCTGCGGGTGGCCGAACCCAATGCCATGCGCAAGGATCCGCCGCCGCGGTTGGTGCAGCTGCTCGATGACTTCCTGTTCAACAACCTCAGCGGTGTGCAGGAGCGCGTTGAAACGGTGATCAGCCCCTATTCGATGGCTTCCGATGTGAATTTCGTCCTTGATCGTCTGGCGCCGCGGCTGAGTTTGTTCAGTGGCGGATCCGGTCAGGCGTTCAAGTTTGCGCCCCTGATTGGCACCTCCCTCGCCCGCCTGGCCATGGGCTTGGCCCCCACCGTTGATCTGTCCTGCTGGAGCCGAGAGCGTGATGCCGTCCGAATCTGATCGTCACTGGCTGAAGCAGCCGCCGCTGTGGGTGGGCGCTGGCCCCCTGCTGGTGTTTCTGGTGATGGCCGCGGTGGATCTCAAGCTGGCCACCGCCTTCACCGAAGGCGGTAAGGCCATCATCAGCAATTGGCTGGGCAGCACCTGGCAATGGATGGTGGCGCTGCTGTTCCTGATTGCAGCGGCTCTGGCCATTAGCCCAGTCGGCCGGCTCAAGCTCGGCGGAGCTGAGGCCAAGCCAAGCCTCAAGTTGTTTGATTGGTGCGCCGTGCTGATCTGCACGCTGCTGGCCGGTGGCGGGGTGTTTTGGTCGGCCGCTGAACCGCTGTTCCATTTCCAATCCCCGGCCCCCTATTTCGAAGGCGTGAGCGGCAGCACTGAAGCCGCCGTTGATCCAGCTTTGGCGGTCAGCTTTTTGCACTGGGGCTTTTTGGCCTGGGCGCTGGTGGCCACCACGGTCACCATCACGTTTTCGGTGCTGGAGCGCCGCGGTGAACCCCTGCGGCCCCGCAGTTTGCTGGTCCCCCTGGTGCCTCGCGGTTGGGTGGATGGGACCCTCGGCCATCTCTGCGATGGTCTCTCGGTGGTGGCAGCCATCGCCGGCACCGTCGGCCCCCTTGGTTTCCTCTCCCTGCAGCTCAGCAATGCTGCGGGGCAGTTGCCGGGCTTGGCCGATAGCGCTGGTTTGCAGTCGCTGGTGGTGGTGCTGCTGACGGCAGTGTTTGCCACCTCAACGGTGAGCGGCATCCAAAAGGGCATCAAATGGCTTTCGGAGCTCAACGTTTGGCTCACCCTCGGTTTGGGTGCGGCGTTGTTGGTGCTTGGTCCTGGGTTGTGGCTGGCTCAGCACTTCTTCAGTTCGTTTGGGCTGTACCTCAGCCGTTTGCCCCAGATGGCCCTGGCCTCCAATGACGCCAGCGGCAATTGGGTCAATGGTTGGACGGTCTTCTACTGGGGCTGGTTTTTGGGCTACGCCCCGCTGATGGGCCTGTTCACCGCTGGGGTAAGCCGCGGGCGCAGCGTGCGCGAGCTGGTGCTGGCGGTGGCGATTTTGTGCCCGCTGGTCACCAACATCTGGTTCACCTTGCTGGGGGGGAGCGGCCTCTATCTGGAGCTGGCCAATCAAGGTTCGGTCACGGGGCCCTTGGCGGAGAGCGGCGCTGCTGCAGCGCTGCTGGCGATCCTCACCCAGTTGCCCTTGGCCTGGTTGCTGATTCCAGCCGGGTTGCTGCTGGTGGTGCTGTTCATGGCCACCAGCGCCGATTCGATGAGCTATGCCGCCGCGATGGTGGTGAGCGGCCAGAGCCAGCCGCCTGCTGTGTTGCGCTTGTTCTGGGCGCTGATGATCGGCAGCCTCACCTTGGTGTTGCTGCGCATTGGCACCAGCCTGGGCGACAGCACCAGCATCAATGCGCTGCAGGCCTTCATCGTGATTGCGGCGGTTCCTGTCACCCCGCTCGTGCTCACCACACTGTGGACAGCCCCGCGCTTGGCTTGGCGCGAATGGCAGCGGCAGCAGGGCTGATCAGCTGGCCTGCACCCAGCTGCCGTGCAGGCCGTGGGGAATCGCTAAGGGCAGCTCGAAGACGGCCTGCTCGTTGAGTGTGCTGGCATCAAGGATCACCAGATCGCTGGCGCAGCGTGCCCCGTTCCAGACCAGGCACAGCACCCAGCCATCGTCTTCGGCTGTCGCGCCAGGGTTCGCCACCATCACCGGCTCACTGACAAAGCCCCGCGGAGCGGCGCTCCACACCCGGCTCTCGCCGCTGCTCAAATCCAGCTTGCGAATGGCTTGGAGTGGATCATTGCCCTGCTCGCGCTCGGCCACGGCCATCCAGCTGTAGCGGGCCTTGAGCCCCACCCGGTTGGGATTGACCATCGCAAATTCGCAGCAGCGCTCGCTAAGCCGCTCCCGCTGAGCTGTCGCCGTTTCGGTGTCGATGCGGCAACG
>CAJWAH010000014.1 GCA_913020095.1 uncultured Synechococcus sp. | reverse complement strand
TCTTTCCAATCGACATCCCACTGGGGCACCTGAACGAAGTTGAGGACTGCAAATATCGCCCCAAAGATGCTCAACAGCACTGGATTTCAGCTCAGGTCGGCGGAAGGTAGCACCCATTGATCGTCTGCCGTTGGAATGCTGAAAGCAAGCACTAAAAAACCCCTCAGCATCCAGTGATGCCAAGGGGACATTGAAAATCCAGCCGAAGCCAGTTATTTCAGGGCTTCCTTACGGGCTTCCAGGATCGGCAGCATCTCAGCGGCTTTACGGCCAGCAGGACTATCAACGCCATGGATGTCTTGCCGGGAGTTCCAACGGTGGATCAGCCGGTCCAGCAGATCTCGTTCAGTCATGAGGCCAAGGCGTCACTGCCCAGACGCTACGGGCAGCCACCCCCGCAATCCAGGCTTCGCAGGAATCTCTCCATACACCTGGCCAGAGAAATTTCAGATCGGGCGGTTATCCCTCCTGAGCCAGGCCGCAGCCGCAAGCGAGCAGTTCATACCTTTTGATCAGAGATATTTGATTAGATGTCTGAGGACACCAGCAGCCAAAAAGACTGCGGCAGCAAGAAAAAAGCGATGCTGGCCTACGGCGTGATTCAGATCTCAGCCACTGTTGTGTCCGCCATCTCGCTCGCCGCCATTGCTCTGGGGCTCTGCTCCATCAAGCAAGAGAGCAAAGCGTTCAACACCTGCGTTGATGAGGTGATCGCCGAGGGCAAAACCAATGCAGCAGCTGTGCGCTATTGCAACGGCGGCGCGATCTAGGCCTACCAAGGGTTTCCTGAAGAGAGCATTCATCTAAAGGAACGAAATGCAGGGTGGAGTGAGCTCTTGAGCTTCTCTCTGTGATGACCAAACTTCTTGCCATCGCGGCGCTAGCCGGCCTTGGTCTCACCGCCACGGCCACTCCCTCACAAGCCAACTCGGTCTGCTACTGGGAAAACGGCCGGCAGATCTGTGCCAGCCGCAATGTGGCCCCACGCCGCAACGTGGATGTGCGCGTCAACGGCAACACCGGTGGCGCTGCTGTGCGCGTGCAAGGTCCCGCTGGCACCCGGGTGCGCGTCTACCGCTGAAGCCCACAGCCCCCGCCACCGCGGGGGCTTTTTTTGTGCGGTTAGGGCTGCAAATTGGTGATTTGTTGGCTCTGATTAAGAGGCATCACCTTGATCTCACCTCCTGCGAGTGGCAGATCAGCGAAGCGAAGTTGGCGCAGATCGGGGTTCTCAAAAGTGGTGATCGAGTAGGTGCCGTTCTTTTGATCGGCAACAACGCTCCATTCCGTGATCTCGTAGCTGGATTTGGAGCTGCCGCCGCCAAACGCGCCAGCCGGGGGGATGCCAATGCTTCCAGGCGGTAAATCAAATTGACCCAGCAGGTGAAATGCTGTGCCCACCTGCTCTTCTGAGCTCAAGTTGGTGGGTGCATTGCGGCTGATGATCAGCGCGCGGATGAAACGCGACGTAGCCAGGAAATCTCCAGGCAAGCCATGCAAACCGGCGCCTGAGCTGGCTGGCGGCAAGCTCAACCCATTGATGCGCATCTCTGCAGGCGGCATGGCACTGAGATTGGCGTAGTTGCCAGCAGCAGCCAGGTGATACGGGAGCGGTGGATCGTTGGTGTAGACCCCCGTGGGGTTGTCGAGCATGTTGAGCTCACCTTTGATGTATTCGACCGAGAGGCTCTGACCTGAGCGGTCGTGCAGGGTCATGTGAATCGGTACCGGGCCGCCAAACGCTTGCAGCACTGAGCCATTCACCAAGATGTTGGGGAGCGCCTGCTTGACCTCAGCAATTGATTCAAAGTTGCTCAAGACATAGATGAGCAACTGCCAACTGGCGATTGAGCGATCTGCCTTACCAGAGGGAACATCTTGAAACTGGGCATACCCGTCGAAATACAGCAGCCCCCCGGCCATGCCACGTTCATTCATGCCATCGACAACCATGTCGTCGACACCAACGGCGTTCATGCCAACCACGGCATAACGGCTGGTCCAAGCCAAACCGCTGCCGCTTTGCCCTGATGGTCCGGCCCCTTCCAGTGCTGTGCCGCGTTGAATCAAAACGGCATCACTGTTAAGTGGCTTGGCAAATTCCATCGTGCGGCCATAGACCCTACCGCCGTCGTTGCCTTGCAGCATGAAGCTGGTGCAGGCCTGCGCAGCGTTGAGGCCTGAGCCCATCAAGCCGACCCCTAAACCAATGGCCAAGCTGCGTCGCAACGGTGATGCCATGCAGTGGTCGCTCAAAGCTGATCAACCTTTGCTCTGTCGCCAGATCAGGGTTCCGGGGTTCCACTTTTTTTTGGGCTCCCCAGAGGTGCGGTGTTCCTACTCACAGGGGATCCACACCAATCAAGCCCTCTCAGCAGCAGTAGCGTCAAAGCAGCCAGAGGAGGGTCATATGACGTTCCTAATTGCTCTCAACCTGGTCTTGCTGGCTTTACTGGCAGGACATGAGCTTTTTAAACGTGCTTCTGATCTTGTTCTCGAATGGATGCGGGTCAGAGCGCTGCGTCAAAGCCATCCCGAGATGAAAGGTGTCACGGAGGAAGAAGAGCTTCTTGGCTTCCAAATCGATGAAGCCCTCGGCGCTGTGATTCTGAATAACGAGGAACCAGGTAAAGATGAACCATTCCTTCTAGATCCGGCCTTCTTTGAAGACGATGGCGAGTGATCGCGAATTCAGGCCTATCTCTCCATAGCGACAAGAGAGAGGGCGCCATAGAACTGCAATAGAACCTCAGTAGGCCATCTGGATTCGGGACCAGAGGGTGCCTCCAAGGCGAGGGTGAGATCACCACACCCCCTAGTTCATGATTCCAGTCAAGGCTCGAAGACCAGCGTTGTCATCAGACAGTGCATCCCTTCAATCGATTTGTCTTCCACGTGACTGTCTTCATCGCAGTAGAGGTCGATGTAGAGGAACGCATCCTCAGAGCAATAACAACAAGCAACCTCTTCGTACTGGCCATCGAAGGAAGCAGAAGCATCCATGACGACCCATCTCTCATTGGTCGGAGCCATTGATCATCTCCCGATTCCCTTGACCGTAGAGAAAAGATCTTTTGCTTCAACGGGAGAATATTTGAATGCAATATCCCGTATTTAGGAGCTTCTGCTCAGGTCTATGTATCCATATGAACATCATTCTCATTGATGGCACTAGGAGCTAGTGCGCTGCTTTCAGCCTCTCCAGGTGGGTTTGCCATCAGGGAAAAGATGCCCTCGCTGGGTCCAAAGCTGAGCTGGTGTGACTTCTAGGCCATTGGCTCGGCAATAGCGAACAGCTTCGTGGGTGGTGCTCAGTTGATGAAGCCCTTCGGCGAAGTTTTGATCGGTGCTGATCCTGCGCTTCAGCAGAGCAACGGTGCTGGATGTGGACATATCGAACCTCCTGGTCGCTATACCTCCAGTGTGAGCCGCATTAGGAGGAAACGTATGAGCACAAAGCCTTACTACGACAAGTATTTCCCGAATGGCTTGGTGGATGGCAGCTTCTCTGTTGAGTATCTGCTTTGCATCTGGTTAACCCAAGATGTCACCAGCAAAATGCTCGAAGAAGAGGGCTTGGTTCTCGATGATGAGGAGAGTGAAGTCCTCGGCGACTACGTACTCGATGGTGATCAAATTGTTGTTCAACTCTTTCTGCCTACTAGCGCAGGAGATATCGATGGCAAAGGCGATGAACTACCCCACGGCTGGGAAGAGGACATCCCCGCCATGATCGGCCTCAAACCAGAATGGGTTGACGACGTGGAGTGGATGACAGGCGAGTGAGTTGAGTTATTGACCGCCATAAAACGCCCAGGGAATCCCAAACGACACCAAGTCGTAGGGGTTGCCGGGCAGCAAAGCAACGATGGCGAGCTCTTGATCGTCGAATGCCTCTTTGGACTTCACCACAAAACCGGCGGCATCCGATGCCGACCACAGCGGTGAACCCAAACGGCGCTCCTCTTTGTAGGTCTCAAACAATTGGGCGAATTCATCGCCGTTCTGCTCATCGTTGAGCATGTGCTCAAGAGCAGCATCGGAGCCTTGTTGTTCATAGAGCTCAAACAGCTGCTGCATCAACGGGTTATCGGCCGTGGTGGACACCCGCAAAATGTTGCCGATGGTGCCCACCGCTGAGATGTGAAAGCGATGGGGGGTCTTGCGGGCATCAATCACGGCGACGGGCAAGCTCATGTCCCAGCGACCATGGGCACAAACATCCAAGGCCAAGCCTTTCAACTCTTGGCTGTGCTCACTGCAGAGCTGTTGAACCCTCTCGGTTTTATCCATGCGTTGAATCAGGCCTTGGAATTAGAGGCCTGAGCCACCCGGCTTAAATCTGATCCCCTGGTGGTGGCCGAAAGCGTGATGAGTCGCTCTGTGCTGTGAACGACTTGTCCTCAATATGGCTGTCCTCATCGCAGTGGATGTCGATGTAATGAAAGGCATCCTCAGACGAGTAACAGCAAGCGACCTCCTGATAGCTGCCATCAACCGAAGCCGAGGCATCCATCACAACCCATCGCTCCGTACGAATCGGCATGGGTGGTCTTGCGACTGCGTCAACACTACGAGGCATTTTTTTGGGCTTAAGAAGAGATAACGAAACCCAGCCAGCTAAGTGCTTGTGCTCATGGCGATGCAGTGCTGTGCCCGTAGACCGTGCTCAGGCACTCCTTGGGTCTATGGGAGTGTCAGCCGAGGCTGGTGCGGGACACCACCCGGTGGTGAGGGAGCACCTGCCTGATGGGGCAGGTGCTTTTTCATGGATTGCCGTTATTCAGCTGCTGCAGCCTCAACCGCCGGCCACATGGCCGCAAATTCAGCATCACTCACCACCGCCGTGACCTCGAACTGAATCCCAAAACCTTTGATCCAAGGACCCAGGTGCGCCCACACCTTGCCGATGTCACTGGCTAAAGCAATGGCAACACCACTACCGCTGACCGGCTCACAAACGCGGTACTTCAGTTCAAAACCCTCGAAACGATCTCCGGGTGCTCCAGCATTGATGTACTCAGCAAACCCCGGGCAGGACTCCCAAGCCCCGTCCACGGTGGGGAACGACCAAACGATCAAATAGTGCTGCATGAACACCCAAGCAATAAGAGCTTGGTAGCTCGCCCAGTGCCGCTGGGGAACTGGGCGAGCAGTCCCTGTCAGGACGACAACTCAATCGGAGCGTCGAACTCGGATTCCCATTGACGCCGATTCAGCACCGATGGCGTAGGCGGCCAAACCGGGCGCTTGAGCGGAGCTGCTGGTTTGGGTTTCACCGACTCCGCATCTGCCAAAAACTTGCTTGTGAACGCAGCGGTAGCCATGGGCAACCTCGGCAGTGCAAGAAAACGTCTTGCTTCTGAGCCGACCATGGCGGACTCGAACTAACCCAGGAGTTACGAAAAAATCAAAACGACGAGATTCAAAAACTGATGCTCGCCAAAAAAAACGCTCCGGGAGCAACCCGAAGCGTTTGACCCTCATGAAAGCTCGGTGTCTCGTTGCCGAACTGCTGTCAGTCTCCGCGCGCTGCGCTGGTTTGTGCAGAGGGCGAACCGAACGGCGGCGTGCGGCTTACCGCTAAGCAAACGGCACCCCAATCTGATCAATGCCGGCTGGCAAGTCCATCGGCATTAAGGCGCATTGCCTTTGATCACCGGCAGGGCAAAAGTATGGGCATCGAACACGGAGGCGCCCAATGGACGACACGCCACCTGAGACATCAGCCGCAGCACTCTGACTTGAGGCGCCTGCTCCAACAGTCTCCACAAAGCGTGGGCGAGGAGCTGAATTGACCACCAACTGGATGTCGAGTCAGCACCACTCCTCTGCATCGTTTAGGTGCCCCAAAGGAGTCCGCCCGATACACCTGGACCCTTGGCCCCAGGTTCGCCTTTGACCAGACGCTGCCCAATCAGCCATCACGAAAGCCGCTCCTCCCTTGAGGGGCGGCTTTCTGTTTGTTGAGCGTGTTCAGGGTTCTGTTAACAGGTCCAGCTTGCGCTGCTCTTGCTCCACCTGCTCTGCATTGGGCGGCTCCATTTGAGGCACACCCGTTTGCAGGGCCTGGCAGCCGGCCAGCGCTAAAGCCATCGCGATCACGGCAGCGAGCATGGGTGGCTGGCAACGGAAATGTTTTGGGGGCCTGCGTGCTGGCGGCCCCCAAGGTGCCGGGTTGGTAACCCCGTGGATGGTCGCCCACAAGCACCAACGACAGTGCTAGGCACGCGGGATTTTGTTGCCAAGCAGGGGCTAAATGTTTCGGTCTTAAAGGCCAAAGAAGAACAGGGGCAGCGCAAAGGTGTAGAGCTCGGGCTGCGGCTCAGAGGGAAACACGGCAATGCAGGCCATTTCGCGGTCTTGAAAGCAGTCCTGCGACTTCATCACAAATTCGGTGGCATCCCCAGCGCCCCACATCAGCTGACCCTGCTGGCGCTCTTCGAGGTAGGCGTCATAGAGGGTGTTGAATTCGTCGCTCTCGCCCAGGTCGTTGGCCATGGCATCGAGGGCCGCATCAACGCCTTGGCTGTTCACCAGAGCCAGGAAATGCTCCATCAGGGGGTGGTCGATCACCGTGGAGGTGCGGATGAAACTGCCGATGCCTCCCACAGAACTGTTGTGCACCTTGGGGAGGCCGCTGCTGCAATCGATCACGGCGCAGCGCAATGACAGCGACCAGCTCTCTGTTTTGGCGACTTGCTGAGCAATAGGAATCAACTGCTCCCGGTTGGCCGCCACCAGCTGATCGAGATCTGGTTCAAACGCGTCGAGCATGGCTCGAAGCTACCGATACAGGTGGCTTCAGGCTTTGCGGCGCCAGCCCTTTTGCACAGAACTTGAAAATTGGTTGATCGAGGCAATGGCGCCGATCAAGGCGGCCAGCAGCAGCCAGCTGGGCAGGTTGGCTGCTGAGAGGGCATGCATCAGGCCCCTCCTTTCTGCAGACGTGCCATCAGCTTTTGTGCAGCTTGCAGGCGTTGAGCTTTTTTGTTGTGGGCCCGGATGATCGTCAGTGCGCTCATGGTTTCTCCTCTTCTCTCCCTTTGCTCTAGATCTGCTGGCAGCTCAAAGGAAGTGATCAAACCGATCCCTTGGGTTCGGTTTTGCGACCCCCGGAGCGCCTCTGGCTAAGACGCCTTTAAACAACAACCGGGCGTGAGCGGACTCGACTTTGATGGCGACTACGGCCGCCAGTACCGCCAGCGGATTCGCTTATCGATTCCGGCCTATGACGCGGTGTTGGAACTTGGCGCCGCCGCCTTAGCGGCCAAGACACCAACTGCTCGCCAGGTGCTGGTGGTGGGACCGGGTGCTGCTGAGGAGCTGCCAGGCCTGCTTCAAGCCATGCCGCTGGCGCGCTTCACGCTGCTGGAGCCCAGTGGGCAGATGGCCGAATTTTGCCGCCAGCAGATTGCCTCTCTCGATGCCGGCAGCCGCTGCTTGCTGCACCAGCAAAGCCTTGCCGGCAGTGGCTTGGATCCCGAGGGGTTTGATGCGGTGGTGTGTCACCACGTGCTGCACCTGTTGCCTCCGCAGCAGCAGCAGCAGGAATTGGCCGCCATGCTCAGCCAGCTCGCTCCTGGGGGCTGTTTGTTGCTGAGCAGCTACAGCGAGCCAGCGGGGCACGAGAACGAGCAAAGCCTGCTGGAGATCATCAAGGCAAGGCTGCGCATGCTTGGCATGGATGAGGCCACCTTGGAGTTGTTTCTCTCGGGCAGGAACAAGGTGGTGTTCTCGTTGGCTGAAGAGTTGATTCAGCAGCAGGCGCAAGCGAGCGGTTGCGCTCCGCCTCAGGTGCTGTTGCGGGCGATGTTCAACGGCCTGTGGCTGATTCAGCGGCCCGCCACTTGAGGCCCCTGTAAGCGAGGATCAGCAACTGCTTTCTCCCCGCGTGTATGCCCCTCACCGCTTTGGTGCGCCAGCTGCAGCAGGTGCCCCTCACCGGCGAGGTGCTGGAACGCTCACGGCGGCCTGACCGACTGCGCCTGCAAGGGGCCAGTCGCGGTGCCAGGGCCTTATTGGCCTCAGCCATGGCCCGCTGCGAGGGCGCTCCTTTGCTGGTGGTGGTGCCCACCCTGGAAGAAGCCGGCCGCTGGGCGGCCCTGCTGGAGTTGATGGGCTGGCCCACCACGCAGCTCTATCCCACCAGTGAGGGGTCGCCCTACGAAGCCTTTGATCCCACCAGCGAGATCACCTGGGGGCAGTTGCAGGTGCTCAGCGAATTGGTGGATGAGCAGGGCGACGGCTGGCAGGGGGTGATCGTGGCCACCGAGCGGGCCCTGCAGCCCCACTTGCCGCCGCCGGCTGTGCTGGCTGATCAGTGCCTCACCTTGCGCAAAGGCGCCAGCATCGATCTGGAGGAGCTGGCAGCCAATCTCGCCCGTTTGGGCTACGAGCGGGTCTCCACCATTGAGCAGGAAGGCAGCTGGAGCCGCCGCGGCGACATCGTTGATCTATTCCCGGTCAGCGCTGAGTTGCCAGTGCGACTGGAGTTCTTCGGTGAAGACCTCGAGAAGTTGCGGGAGTTTGATCCCGCCACCCAGCGCTCGCTGGATGCTGTTGATCTGGTGCGCATCACCCCCACCGGCTATGGGCCCTTGGTGGCTGATGGCCTCAGGGCCAACCTGCCCGATCAGCTGGATCAACTGCTCAGCGCTGAGGCCATGGAGCAGTTGCTGGCCGGCGATACCCCCGAAGGCATGCGGCGCTTGATGGGGCTGGCTTGGCAGCAGCCGTCTTCTTTGTTGGATTACCTGCCGGAGCACACCTTGGTGGTGCTCGATGAGCGCCGTCAGGCCATGGCCCACGGCCAGCAGTGGTTTGATCACGCCGAGCAGCACCACAGCGATGAGGTGGAGGGCTTGCTGCCGCCAACATTGCATCGCCCGATCAGCGACACGATCGAGGCCTTGGAGGCCTTTGCTGGCTTTGATCTGGCGGAATTGGCTGAAACCGATCAGCACCCCAACAGTTTTGATTTGAACAGCCGGGCGGTGCCCGCCTATCCCAATCAGTTCGGCAAGTTGGCCGGCCTGATCAAGGATTTTCAGCGCGAGAAAACCCGCGTGTGGTTGCTTTCAGCCCAGCCTTCCCGCGCGGTGGCGTTGCTGGAAGAGCACGATTGCATCACGCGCTTTGTGCCCAACCCCGGCGATCAACCGGCCATTGAGCGGTTGATCGAACAGAACACGCCGGTGGCCCTCAAGACCAAGGGCACCGCTGAGCTCGAGGGATTGCAGTTGCCGGCTTGGCGTTTGGCGCTGATCACCGACCGGGAATTTTTTGGCCAGCAAAACCTCACCGCCAGCGGCTATGTGCGCCGCCGCCGCCGCGCGGCCAGCCGCACGGTGGATCCCAACCGCATGCGGCAGGGGGATTTCGTGGTGCACCGCAACCACGGCATTGGTCGCTTTTTGAAGATGGAAAAGCTGGCCATCAGCGGTGATGCCCGCGACTACCTGGTGGTGCAATACCTCGATGGTTTGCTGCGGGTGGCGGCCGACCAGCTGGGCAGTCTTGGCCGCTTCAGGGCCAGCAGTGATGCACCGCCCCAGCTCAACAAGATGGGCGGTGCCGCTTGGGCCAAGACCAAGGCCCGCGCCCGCAAAGCCGTGCGCAAGGTGGCCTTTGATTTGGTCAAGCTCTACGCCGAGCGCACCGAATCCCCAGGGTTTGCCTTCCCTGTCGATGGGCCCTGGCAGAACGAACTGGAGGATTCCTTCCCCTACGAGCCCACGCCTGATCAGCTCAAGGCGATCACCGAGGTGAAGCGCGACATGGAGCAGGGCAAGCCGATGGATCGGTTGGTGTGTGGGGATGTGGGCTTCGGCAAAACCGAGGTGGCCGTGCGCGCCATCTTCAAGGCGGTGACTGCGGGTCGTCAGACCGCCCTATTGGCGCCAACCACCGTGCTGGCTCAACAGCATTGGCGCACCTTGAGCGAACGCTTCGCGCCTTATCCGATCAAGGTGGCGCTGCTGAATCGCTTCCGCACGGCCAGCGAGCGCAAGGAGATTCTCAAAGGCCTCAGCGATGGGGCGATTGATGTGGTGGTGGGCACCCATCAATTGCTGGGCAAGGGCACCAGCTTCAAGCAGCTGGGCTTGTTGGTGGTGGATGAGGAGCAGCGCTTTGGTGTGAACCAAAAAGAGAAGATCAAGGTTCTACGCAAAGACGTTGATGTTTTGACCCTCTCGGCAACGCCGATCCCGCGCACGCTCTACATGAGCCTCTCGGGGGTGCGTGAGATGAGCTTGATCACCACGCCTCCCCCATTGCGCCGTCCGATTAAGACCCACTTGGCGTCGCTCGATGAAGAGGCGGTGCGTAGTGCGATCCGCCAAGAGCTCGATCGCGGCGGGCAGGTGTTTTATGTGGTGCCCAGGGTGGAGGGCATTGAGGAGGTGGCCGGTGGGTTGCGTCAGATGCTCCCAGGCCTAAGGCTGCTGGTGGCCCATGGCCAGATGCCGGAGGGCGAATTGGAGAGCGCCATGGTGGCCTTCAACGCCGGTGAGGCCGATGTGATGCTCTGCACCACGATCGTGGAGAGCGGCCTCGACATCCCGCGGGTTAACACGATCCTGATCGAAGACTCCCAAAAATTTGGCCTCTCGCAGCTGTATCAATTGCGGGGCCGAGTGGGCCGCAGTGGCATCCAGGCCCACGCGTGGCTGTTTTATCCGGGTGACGCCAGCCTCAGTGATGCCGCACGGCAGCGGCTGCGGGCGATTCAAGAATTTGCCCAGCTCGGCAGCGGCTACCAGCTCGCCATGCGGGACATGGAAATCCGCGGCGTTGGCAATCTGCTGGGGGTGGAGCAGAGCGGGCAGATGGAGACCATCGGCTTTGACCTCTACATGGAGATGCTCCAAGAGGAGCTCGCCGAGATTCGCGGCCAGGACATCCCTGCGGTGGATGACACCCAGATCGATTTGAGCGTGACGGCCTTCATCCCAGCCGATTGGGTCACTGAAGCCGACGAGAAAATGGCGGCTTATCGCGCTGCCGCAGACTGCGACAGCCGTGAGGGCCTGCTGCAGCTGGCAGCTGATTGGGTGGACCGTTATGGCCCGCTCCCGGCGCCTGTGCAGTCGCTGCTGCAGCTGATGGAGATCAAGCTGCTGGCCAAGCGTTGCGGCTTCTCGCGCATCAAGCCTGAAAAACCCAACTTGGTGCTGGAAACCCCCATGGAAGAGCCCGCATTCCGCCGCCTGCGCCAGGGTTTGGCCACCCACCTGCATGGCCGTTTGGTGTATCAAGCCGGCAGCGGCACCACCGCGAAGGTGCTCGCCCGCGGCCTTGGGGTGTTGGCGCCCGATAAACAGCTGGACGAACTCAAGTCTTGGCTGGAGACCATGGCGGCCCAGATCCCTGATGCAGACGGGCTTTCTGCCGCTGAGCGTGAGGCCAAACAACAGGCTGACAACCAGGCCGTTCTGAGCGTTTGACAGCTTTTCCTGAGAAAATGCTTCTCAGGCTCGCAAGAGTTCGTTACACTCCGGTGAGTTGAAAAGCGAGCTGCGCATGAATGCCATCGTCGAATTGAATGACGGACTTGGCGCAGTCTTCGCAGCGGGTGGTGCTTTCCCCTTCGGATTGTTCAGCGGCGTGATCGGCGCAGTGGCGCTGGGCTTCTTTGCCCTCTGGCAATCCGAAAGCAATGATGATGACGATTCCAGCCCCGGCGGCGGCTTAATGCAGCCGGTGTCCTGATTCCTTAGTTCGTACTGAAAACGTCCAACTGAACGTCTCCGTCGAAGCTCACTTCAGGTTTGGCGTTGTTTTGGCGCAGCAGCTTGGCCAGCTCTGATTCGGCGACCCGATACTGCGGGTCATTGCGGGTGCCCAGGTCTTCAAATTTCAGGCGCTGGGCCTGGGCTTTGCTGAGGTTGGCATTCACATCCGGGGTGATGCCCTGCTTGTGAATGTCTTTGCCGCTGGGGGTGAGGTACTTGGCGATGGTCACCGTCATCCCGGAGCCATCGGAGAGCCCACGCACCGATTGGATCAGGCCCTTGCCGAAGGTCTTCTTGCCGACCACAACGCCGCGGTTGTTGTCTTGAATGGCGCCCGAGAGAATCTCGCTGGCGCTGGCGCTGCCTTCATTAACGAGCACCACCAACGGCGCCTGGGTCAGGGCACGGCCGCTGGCCCGTTTGACATCACTAACCCCATCACGGGTTGAGCTGGAGACGATCACGCCTTCATCGAGCCACTGCCTGGCGATTTCCACACTCGCCATCAGCAAGCCGCCGGGGTTGCTGCGTAGATCGAGCACAAAACCGCTGACGCCCTCACCGCTCAGCTCGGTGATGGCGTTGCGCATGTCCTTGGCCGCATTGGCGTTGAACTGCTTCAGGCGGATGTAACCCACCTTGGCCCCGTTGGGGGCCACATTCACGCTGGAATCAACGGCGGCCAGTTCGATCCGATCGCGAATCAAATCCACGGTCACGAATTCACCGGCGCCGCGGCGAAGTTCCAGCACCACCTTGGTGCCAACCTTGCCGCGAATCAGCTTGACCGCGTCTTCGGTGGTCATCCCCCGGGTGCTTTTGCCGTCGATGGCAGTGATCACATCTTTGGGCTGCACCCCCGCCCGCGAGGCGGGTGAGCCATCGATGGGTGAAACCACCACCAGTTCTTTGCTGTCTTTATCGAGGCTCAGTTGAATGCCCACCCCAGAGAGTTCCCCTGAGGTGTCGATTTCCATCTCCTTGAATTCACGCGGGTCCATGAACCGCGTGTAGGGGTCATCCAGGGTGCCGAGCATGCCCCGGATGGCTTCATAGGCGTCTTTGGTGTTGCCGTAGCTCTTGCTCAGCAGATCCCGCCGCAGGGTCTTCCACTTCTCTTCGCTGTAGTTCCCCGTGGTGTCGAGGTAGTCGCGGAACACGATCTGCCAGGCCTCATCCATCACCTCCTTGGGGCTGTCGGAGATGATCGCGGCGGTGCTGCTGTGCAGCAGCAGATCACTGGTTAGAACCAAGGTTCCCGCGAAACTGCCGGCACCGGCCAGGGCGACAAGGGCGATGCGACGCAGACGCGTTGAAGCCATGGAGGTAGCCAGGGTCTTCCAACCGTAACGTCACTGTTGGGCTTTGGTCAGAGCGATCGCCGCCTGGTCTGTGACTGGATGTGGCCCCAGACCTCAGGGATCAACCCAGCGGCCGTCTTCTTTGATCAGATCAATCAGCGCCCGCACACCGTCGGCTTCCGGCACGCGGCGGATCTCTTCGCGGCCCCGGTAGAGCGAGATGGTGCCAGGGGTTTTGCCCACATAGCCGTAGTCGGCGTCGGCCATTTCGCCGGGGCCATTCACGATGCAGCCCATCACGGCGATGTCGAGGCCGGTGAGGTGGTCGGTGGCGCTGCGCACCTGCTGCAACACCTCCTCGAGGTTGAACAGCGTGCGGCCGCAGCTGGGGCAAGCCACGTACTCCACCATGGTTTTGCGGAGCCCCAAGGACTGGAGGATGCCGTAGCAGACCGGAATTTCCTTCTCGGGAGCCTCGGTGAGGGAAACGCGGATCGTGTCTCCTAGGCCATCGGCCAGCAGGGTGGCGATCCCTGCGGTGCTTTTGATGCGGCCGTAGTCGCCGTCGCCGGCTTCGGTGACCCCCAGGTGCAGGGGGTAGTTGAACCCCTCGGCATCCATGCGGTGGGCCATCAAGCGGTAGGCCGCCAGCATCACCGGCGCCCGTGAGGCTTTCATCGAAATCACGATGTTGTGGAAGTCGAGCCGATCGCAGATGCGAATGAACTCCAGGGCTGACTCCACCATCCCCAGCGGGGTATCGCCGTAACTGAACAACATCCGCTCAGCCAACGAGCCATGGTTAACGCCAATGCGCAGGGCTTTGTCCTGCTCCTTCAGGCTGCGGACCAGGGGTTCAAAGGTTTCCGTAATCCGCTCCCCAATGGCAGCCACCTCGTCTGGTGTGAACTCGGTGCGGTTGGGATCGGGCTTGTCGAAGACAAACAGCCCAGGGTTGATGCGCACCTTGTCGACATGCTTGGCCACCTCCAAGGCGATCTTCATGCCGTTGTGGTGCACATCAGCCACCAGCGGCACGCTCGCCCCAGAGGCTTCGAGGCGCTGACGGATTTCACCGACGGCCTTGGCATGGGCGAGGCTCGGCACCGTGAGCCGAATGATTTCGCAACCGGCTTGATGCAGCCGCAGGATGCCGGCGGTGGCCCCCTCCACATCGAGGGTGTCCTCGTTGATCATCGACTGCACCACCACCGGGTGCTCACTGCCGATCCAGATGTCGCGCACCCGCACACTGCGGGTTTTGCGCCGGTGAATCACCGTGTCAAAGCGCGGATCCTGACTCCAATCGGTGTCGCTCAAGGTGGTGGTGGCCAGGGTGCCGGTCATGGAGCGGGCCAAGGTCTGCGCAAAACCATGGCATAGACCCCTAGCTCATGGGTTCGAGTTCGCAGGGGTGCAGCAGCTCCCAGCGCTCAAATGGCTGCACGATCCAGGGGTTTTCGGGCAGATGCATGGCCCAGAAATCCGGTTGAAAGCTGCTGCCGCCTTTGAGCCAGAGCACCCCCGTGAGCAGTTGGGATGGCCTCACTGCCGTGTTGAGCCAGGCGCTGGCTTCCACCAAGGTGGTGCCGCTATCCACCAAGTCGTCCACCAGCAGCAGCCGAGGCCCCAGCTGGTCGCAGGTGTGGGCCAGTTGATGGCCAAGCTTCAGTTGGCCCTGAATGCGATCGCCATCGCCGCTGTAGCTGCTGGCCGCCATCACCACCAAGGGCCGATCGAATAAACGGGAGAGCAGATCACCCACCCGCAAGCCGCCTCTGGAGAGGGCCACGATCTGATCAAAATCCGCTGCGGCGTGATGCAGTTGCAGCGCCAGGTGCTCGATCAGCCGGTGGTAGTGCTCCCAGCTCACCACCAGCTCACCAGCGGTGTTGTCGCTGATGGCCGGGGGCTTGAGCTGGGGCAGTGCTGTCATTGCGGCCAGTCCTTCCGATCCAGTCTGCGACGAACATCCTGCATGTCCGCGAGCGTGAGCTCTTGGGGCGAGCCCGGAGCGCGGGAGCCAAAGCGCAGCAGATAGGAGGGATGAAACACCGGCAAGTAGGCGCGGCCTTGCTGCTCAATCCACTGGCCCCGCAGTTTGCTGATGCCGCCTTTGATGCCCAAAACCGCCTGCAGTGCTGTGGCCCCCGCGAGCACCACCAAGGGGGGATCCACCAGCTCCAGTTGCTGATGCAGCCAAGGCAGGCAGCGCTCGATCTCTGTGCGCGTGGGCTTGCGGTTTTGGGGTGGCCGGCACTTGATCACATTGGCGATGTAGAGGTCGCGGCGGCTGTCGAGCCCGGCTTCAACCAAGAGCTTCTCCAGCAGTTGTCCGGCCCGGCCAACGAACGGTTCACCCTGCTTGTCTTCCTGCTGGCCCGGGGCCTCACCAATCA
>CAJWAH010000013.1 GCA_913020095.1 uncultured Synechococcus sp. | reverse complement strand
TATTCGCGCAAGCCATTGTTTGGCTACAAATTCGTGGCGTTGGCTTCCTTCGGGATTGTGTTTCTGTCGTTGATCGTGTGGGCCCACCACATGTTTTACACGGGCACACCGAACTGGATGCGCATCCTGTTCATGTTCACCACGATGACGATTGCGGTGCCCACCGGCGTCAAGGTGTTTGCCTGGGTAGCCACGTTGTGGCGAGGCAAGTTACGGCTCACCACACCAATGCTGTTTTGTCTTGGCGGCTTGGTGAACTTCATTTTTGCTGGCATCACCGGCGTGATGCTCGGCACCGTTCCAATTGATATCCATGTGGGCAACACCTATTTCGTGGTGGCCCACTTCCACTACGTGATCTTCAACGCGATTGTGCTGGGTGTGTTCGCCGCTGTTTATCACTGGTTTCCCAAGTTCACCGGCCACATGTATTACGAGGGCTTGGGCAAGCTGCACTTCGCCCTCACCTTCATTGGTTGCACGCTGAACTGGTTGCCGCTGCATTGGGCTGGTCTGCTGGGGATGCCGCGGCGGGTGGCCTCCTACGACCCTGAATTCGCGATCTGGAATGTGATCGCCAGTGTGGGCGCCTTCCTGCTGGGGGTGGCTGCGATCCCCTTCATCCTCAACATGGTGAGCTCCTGGGCCCGTGGTCCCAAGGCGCCGCCCAATCCTTGGGGTGCCATTGGCCTGGAGTGGCTGCTGCCCTCCCCTCCACCGGCTGAGAACTTCGAAGACGACGTTCCAACAGTGCTCAATAACCCCTATGGCTACGGCCTTGATCAGCCCCAGGTGGCTGATGAGGCGTTCTATGTCCGCCGCGCTCAGGAGGCCTGATCGATGACCAGTTCTGATCCATCTGTGCAGCTCAACCACACCCCTGGCCACATCAAGCATGACGGCCACAACCTCACGGGCTTTGTGATCTTCCTGTGCTCAGAAAGCATCATTTTCCTGGCCTTTTTTGCAGGGTTTTCCCTGTTCAAGCTCACCTCGCCGGAGTGGTTGCCAGCGGGTGTTGATGGCCTTGAGGTCAAGATGCCCTTGATCAACACCATCGTGTTGGTGAGCTCCAGCTTTGTGGCCTACTTCGCTGAGCGCTACCTGCACAAAGGCAATCTCTGGGGTTTCCGAATTGTCTGGTTCATCACCATGTTGATGGGCGCCTATTTCGTCTATGGCCAATACGTCGAATGGTCGAGCCTGAAGTTTGGTTTGGATAGCGGTGTCTTTGGCGGCACGTTCTATCTGCTCACTGGATTCCATGGTCTGCATGTGATCACGGGCATCGGCCTGATGGGATTAATGCTGTTCCACTCCTTCCGGCCTGGAAATTATGAGAAAGGGGACATGGGTGTGACATCCGTCAGCCTCTTTTGGCACTTTGTGGATGTGATCTGGATCATCCTCTTCTTCTTGATCTACGTCTGGCAGCGCTACTAGGAGACGACCCATGATCATCGACGACCAGCATTACGACGTGATCATCATTGGCAGCGGTGCTGCCGGTGGCACGTTGGCCGGCTCCTTGGCTGGCCAAGGCAAAACGGTTCTGATTCTTGAGCGCGGTGGTCCCATGCCATTGGCGGATCAGAACATGGCGGATGTGGAGCTGCTGCGTTCAAAAGATCGCTTCCACCCCACAGAAAACTGGTTTGGCCCCGACGGCGATCCCTTTGCGCCCCAAACGATGTATGCCCTTGGCGGCAACACCAAGATCTGGGGCGGCGTGCTTGAGCGCATGCGCGAAAAGGATTTCGGCGCCCTGCCTCTGCAAGAGGGTGTCTCGCCGCAATGGGAGCTGAGCTACGGCGATGTCGCCCCCTATTACGACAAGGCCGAACAGCTTTATCAGGTGCATGGCCGCGCCGGTGTGGATCCCACCGAGCCCCCACGGCAGAGCGATTTCAGCGCAGCACCGAAACCGGTGGAGCCCTTTTTGCAGGAATTGCGCAGCTGCCTCGAGCGGCACGGCGCTCAGCCCTATGACCTCCCCATCAGTTGGTCTGATAACAAAGACGACCCCAGTGGTGATGCTGAGTTGTTTGGTGTTGCGCCAGCTACGGCAACGCCAGCGGTGCAGCTGCGCAGTGGCGCTCGGGTGACGCGCCTGCATGTGAATCCCAGCGGCCGCGAGGTCAAGGGCGTGGAGGCCTCCATCGCCGGCCAAGACTGGTTGTTCCAGTCCCATGTTGTGGTGCTGGCTGCCGGTGCGGTGAATACCCCGGCCATCTTGTTGCGCTCGATCAATGACAGCCATCCGCGCGGGTTGGCCAATGGTTCTGATCAGGTGGGGCGCAACCTGATGAAGCCGCAGCTCACCTCGATTCTGCAGCTGGCAGCAGCTCCCAATAGCGGCCGCTACCACCGCTCCTATGGCGTTAACGACTACTACTGGGGCGATAAGAACGTGAGCTTTCCCCTCGGGCATATCCAGAGCTGCGGCGGTGTTTTGCAAGACGCCCTGTTTGCCGAATCACCGCCGGTGCTCTCTCTGGTTACGAGGTTGATGCCCAACTTCGGCCTTGAGGAGCTGGCCTCCCGCTCGGTGGCCTGGTGGGCCATGAGCGAGGTGCTGCCTGATCCCCACAACAAGGTGTATCTGCAGGGCGATCAGCTGCGCATCAACTACATCCCCAACAACCGCGAGGCCCATGACCGCTTGGTCTACCGCTGGATCGACACGCTCAAAGCGGTGGAGGCGGATCCCGATACCCATGTGGTGCGATCTGCGCCGACCCATCCCCGCGGCGAAGCCCCGATCAGCGTGATGGGCTATGCCTGCGGCACCTGCCGCATGGGCAGCAATCCAGCCACCTCCGTTGTGGATCTCCAGGGCCGTAGCCATGAGATCGACAACCTCTATATCGCTGATGCCAGCGTGTTTCCCAGCTGCCCCAGCATCGGCCCTGGGCTCACGGTGATCGCCAATGCTCTGCGCTTGGGCGAGCAGCTGGCGGCTGTGCTTTGAGCGATTCTGCTGTGACCTCCTCTGATGCCATCAGCAGCGAACACCGGCGCATGGCCGAGCGCGATGAAGGCCATCAGCCTTGGTCGCGTTGGGGCAGCTACCTGAGTGATCGCCAATGGGGAACCGTCCGTGAGGACTATTCCGCCGATGGCAATGCCTGGAGTTCCTTCCCCCATGAGCACGCCCGCATGCGTTGTTATCGCTGGGGCGAGGATGGCCTACTTGGCATCAGTGATGAGAAGGGGCTGCTCTGCTTTGGTCTCGCCCTTTGGAATGGCCGTGATCCCATCTTGAAAGAGCGCCCCTTTGGCCTGGCCAACGGAGAGGGCAACCATGGCGAAGACCTCAAGGACTATTTCTTTCATCAGCTCAACACCCCAACCCACAGCTTCATGCGGGGGTTGTACAAGTACCCGCAGCAGGAATTCCCCTACCAGCACCTGGTGGAAGAGAACGGCCGCCGTGGCCGTGATCAGCCCGAATACGAGCTGGTGGAGACCGGCATCTTTGATGACAACCGCTACTTCGACGTCTTCGTTGATTACGCCAAAGCCAGCCCGGAAGACCTGCTGATCCGCATTCGTGTGGTCAACCGCGGATCCGATGAGGCGGAGCTCAGCCTGATTCCCACGCTCTGGCTGCGCAATCTGTGGGACTGGGGTTACAAGGAGGACTGGCGCCAACGCTCACCGATTTGCCGCGATGGCGATGGCATCAAAACGCCGGATGTTCACGGCATTGGCAGCTACCAATTGGCCTGCCGGCAGCAGGGCACCTGGCTGTTCACCGAAAACGCCACCAACACCGAGCGGCTTTATCAACAGCCCAACCAGCAGCCCTATGTGAAAGATGCCTTCCACCGCTATGTGGTGAATGGCGAGCAGGAGGCGGTCAATCCGGCGCAAGAAGGCACCAAAGCCGGGTTGTTGTTGCAGCAGCGCATCGCTGGCGGCGAGGAGTGGGTGGTTGATTTGCGGCTGGCCCGCCAGCTGCCAGCCGATCCTTTCGATGATTCCTTTGATCAGCTGTTGCAACAGCGCGAACAGGAATGTCTGGATTATTTCGACTCCTGCGCCCCTGGCCTCAGCGCCGATGACGCCCTGATCTTTCGCTCGGCAGCCAGTGGACTGCTGTGGTGCAAAAAGTTTTACCGCTGGACGGTGGTGCGCTGGCTCAGTGGTGATCCCAACCATCCCTCACCGCCACCGGAGCGACTGAAATCAGAGAACGCCTACTGGCGGCGGATGCATGCCGATGATGTGATCTCCATGCCCGACAGCTGGGAGTATCCCTACTTCTGCCAGTGGGACTTGATGTTCCACGCGGTGGCCTTTGCCTGCATTGATCCGGGGATGGCCAAGCAGCAGAGCATGTTGCTGCGCAGCCCCTGGTACACCGCCCCCAATGCTCAAACTCCGGCCTATGAGTGGGCGCTGTCGGACCCCAATCCGCCCATCGGCGCTTGGGCGGCCTTGCGCATTTTTCAGATCGAACGCAACGAGAAGGGCTTTGGTGATCTGCCCTTCCTGCGCAGCGCCATGCGCAAACTCATCCTCGAGTACGGCTGGTGGGCCAACCGCAACGATCGCTCCGGCGACAGCGTGTTTGAGGGGGGCTTCCTGGGGCTCGACAACATCGGCGTCTTTGATCGCCGTTACCCCTTGCCCGATGGCAGCCGCATTGAGCAGTGCGACGGCACCGCTTGGATGGCCACCCTCAGCCTCAACCTGCTGCAGATGAGCGTGTCCCTGGCTCGGGAAGAGCCTGAGTACACCGATATCGCCGAGCGTTTCCTCTACGACTTCGTGCAGTTGGCCACCACGTTGAACACCGAGGCGGTGATTGATTCCAAGGCCAAGGTGCTGCGCAGCTACAAGAACTGGGATGAGGAGGATGGCTTTTATTACGACGTCATCAAGCGCCCCGATGGCTCCTGGGAATACCTCCGTAGCCGCTCGATCGCTGGGTTGGTCCCGCTGCTGGCGGTGGCCAGCTTTTCGGTGGACACGGTTGAGAAGTTGCCGGTTCTCAATGTCAAAGAAGATCTCAAGTGGCTGAGCAGCGAACGCGTTCATCCCACCTGGCTGACCAAGCATTTCGGCCTTTGGCACAACGACCGCACCCTGTTTGCCGCCGTGCCGGAAGAGAACCTGCGCCGCATTTGTGAATACCTCTTTGATGAGGAGGAATTCCTCTCTCCCCACGGGATTCGTTCGCTCTCCAAGTACTACGAGAAGAACCCCTACACCTTCTGTGAAGGAGAAGCGTCCGCAACGCTCGCCTACAGCCCAGCCGATAGCCCGGTGGCGATGTTTGGCGGCAACTCCAACTGGCGCGGGCCGGTGTGGATGCCGTTCAACTATCTGCTGATTGAAGCCCTGCAGAAGTTTGGTCACTACTACGGCGACAGCCTCAAGGTGGAATTCCCCACCCGTTCTGGGAATTGGATCACCCTCTGGGATGCCTCACTGGAACTGGAGAAACGCCTGGTGGGGCTCTTCCGCCGCAATGAGGCTGGCCAGCGTCCATTCAATGGCGCGGTGGAGCTGTTTCAAAGCGATCCCCATTGGAAGGATCTGCTGCTCTTCAACGAGTACTTCCACGGCGATAACGGCTCCGGTGTTGGCGCCAGCCATCAGACCGGATGGACCGCCATGGTCATCAAATTGCTCACCCAACTGCAGCGCTACTCCACCCCGTAGCGCTGCTGCTCACCGCCACGCCCAACCATGGATAAACACGTTGAAGTGTTGATCATCGGCAGTGGTGCCGGTGGTGGCACCTTGGCCCGTTGCCTTGCTGAAGCCGGCCGCGAGGTGTTGGTGCTCGAGCGGGGTGATTGGCTTCCTCGCGAACCGCAGAATTGGGAGCCTGAGGCGGTCTTTCAGCAGGGGCGTTACGTCTCCACCGATCTCTGGAAAGACAAACACGGCAAAACGTTTCAGCCGGGGAGCCATTACTTCGTTGGCGGCGCCTCAAAGATGTATGGCGCGGCCCACTTCCGCTTTCGGGCGCGGGATTTTGAGGAGATGGTGCATGTCGATGGCCTCTCTCCGGCTTGGCCTGTGCGCTACGGCGACTTTGAGCCGTACTACACCAAGGCCGAGGCGATGTATCACGTTCACGGGTTGCGGGGGGAAGATCCCACCGAACCGCCCGCCAGTGGGCCCTACCCCCATCCGCCGGTGGCCCATGAGCCGCGCATGCAGCAGCTGGTGGATGTGTTCAGCCAGGCCGGGCTGCATCCCTTTCACATGCCGGTGGGGGTCAACCTCACGGAAAACGATTTGCCCCAGAGCGCCTGCGTGAAGTGCAACCGCTGTGATGGCTACCCCTGTGTGCTCACCGCCAAAGGCGATGGCGAGGCGATGGGGATTCGCCCGGCATTGGCCGCGGCTGGTTCACGCATGAGTTTGCTGACCCGCTCGATGGTCAAGCAGCTCAAAACCGATGCCAGTGGCCGGCGCATCGCCTCGGTGCTGGTGGAGCGCGATGGTGAGTTGCTGGAGTTCAGCGCTGATCTTGTTGTGATCAGCTGTGGTGCAGCCAACTCCGCCAAGTTGCTGTTGATGTCGGCCAATGATCACCATCCGCGTGGCTTGGCGAACAGCTCTGATCAGGTGGGCCGCAACTACATGTTCCACTACAGCAAGGCTGTGGTGGCGGTTACCCATGAGCCGAACCCCACGGTGTTTCAGAAAACGCCGGCAGTAAACGATTGGTATTTCGGTGATGCCAACTTTGATTTCCCGATGGGCCATGTGCAGCTCACCGGCAAAACCAATGGGGCGATGATGAAGGGCTACAAGCCGCGCCTCACGGCTCTGGCTCCCAGCTGGAGCATGGACAAGATCGCGGCCCATTCGATGGATTTTTGGCTGCAGACCGAAGATCTGCCGCTGGCCCAGAACCGAGTCACCGTCGACGGCCAAGGCCAAATCACCTTGAACTACACCGCCACCAATGTGCGGGCTTCAGCGGAGCTGCAGCACCGGCTGGAATCGGTGCTCGATAAGAACTATGGGGTCCATCACTTCGCTGAGCGTGAGATCTATTTCGGCTCGGCCATGGGGATTGAGGCCGTGGGGCATCAGGCCGGCACCTGCCGCTTTGGTGATGATCCACGCACCTCTGTGCTCGATGTGAATTGCAAGGCCCACGACCTCGACAACCTCTATGTGGTCGATACCAGCTTCATGCCGAGCATCAGTGCGGTGAATCCATCGCTCACCGCGATTGCTAATGCCATCCGGGTGTCGGAGCACCTGGTTGAGCGCTTGGGCTGACCCACTGCCGCATCACCACAGGAAAACCCATGGCTGTTCAATCCGTTGAGGCGGTGATTCAAAACTCAATGGCGGCTGAGGCCGCCGTTGCTTGGTATCAATCCCGGCTTGGTTTTGTTTGCAGTGCCAGCGATGTGCTCACAGGCCCAGAGCTCGCGGCGCTGTTTCAGTGGCCCGAGTCCACCAGCCTGCAGCGCTGGATCCTGCGCCTCGGTGAGGAGACGCTGCAGATCTGGGGATGGCCTGCTGAGGCCTGCGCCCCCTATCCCGATTCCTGGGGCGGCAACGACCGCTGGTTCCAGCACATTTGCCTGGTGAGCGACAACCTCACGGCTCAAGTGGAGGCGATGGCCCCCGATCGGCTCGGGGTGATCTCCACTGCCCCGCAGACGTTGCCGGATTGGAATCCAGCGGCGGCTGGCATTCAAGCCTTCAAGTTCAAAGATCCCGATGGGCACCCGCTTGAGTTGCTGCAGTTCCCCGCTGATAAAGGCGATCCCCGCTGGCACCAGGTGCAGGTTCCATCGGGTCAGCCCAAAGGGTTTGATCATTCCGCCATCAGCATCGCCAACACCGAGGCGAGCCTTGCCTTCTACCGCGATGTGTTGGGCTTTGCGCTCAAAGGCCAAGGGGTGAATTCAGGCATTGAGCAAGACCGCATGGATGGTCTGCAGCAGACCCGCGTTGCCATCACGGCAATCGGCCCCAGCGCTGGTGCGATGGGCATTGAATTCCTCAACTACCAGTCACCCGGTGGGGGGCGTGATCGCCAGCAGCCCCTGTGGAGTGATCTTTGTGATCGCAAGCTGCTGCTGAAAAGCTCCAACCTGCGCGCCTTGCATCAGCAACTGATGGCTGATCAAGCCAGCAACCACTGCTCTGCGTTGGTTGCCATCGACCCTTCGTTGCTGGGTGCGCCGATGGCCTTCACGGTGCGTGACCCCGATGGCCATGGCTTGATCGTGATGGGTGATTTGTGAGGGCTTGACAGTCTGTTGGCACTGTTTGGGGCGATGGCTACGTTTTTGATATCTGCGATCGCACGCCGGTGGACCTTTCTGTAGTGGAGATCTTGCTGCCTTCTGGGCCTTCCACCTTCACCGAAGCAACCCTGTTGCTTCTGCGTTTGTTCATGGGTGTTTGCTTCATCCGCCATGGCTGGCCGAAGTTGCGCAATCTCAAGACTTGGTCCACGGCGATGAACACCCCAGCCTGGTTGTGTTTCCTCTCGGCCTTCTCGATGTGGGCCTCTGGAATCGCCCTGCTGCTGGGCCTTCTAACTCCCTTGGCGGCCTTCGCGATCCTCACCTCGATGGCCTACGCCGTGGTGCTGGAAATTCGCGCCGGTACCCCCTTCATTGCCCCTGACCCTTATCAAATTCCCGAGGGCGATTACGCCGGCCCCATGGGGGTTGGTGAACCTCCGAGCTGGGAGAAAGCCTCGATGTATGTGGTGATGTGCCTGGTGTTGATGTTTTGTGGTGGTGGCTTTTTCTCTCTCGATAACCTGTTGATTGCCGGCAGCCTCCAGGCTTAGGGAATCACTCCCACCGGTTGACGCATGGTTGAACAATTCCTCAGCGGCAAGGTGGCCATCGTCACCGGTGCCAACACCGGCATTGGTAAAGCCATTGCCGAAGAATTAGCCAAGCGCGGCGCCAAAGTTGTCGTCAATTACCGCTCCCATCCCGAGCGCACCGACGAGATGATCAGTGCCATTAAGGCCGCTGGTGGTGAGGCCATGGGTGCTCAAGCTGATGTCACCCATCTCGATCAACTCCAAGCGGTCGTTGATCAGGCCGTTTCGAGCTACGGCCGGCTCGACATCATGGTGAATAACGCTGGCTTGGAAACGCGCACCTCTGTGCTTGACACCAGCCCAGAGGATTACGACAAGGTTCTCGATGTGAACCTCAAGAGTGCCTTTTTTGGCACCCAGTTCGCCGCCAAGCAGATGATCAAACAAGGCGGTGGCGGCCGCATCATCAATATCTCTTCGGTGCATGAGGACTGGCCCATGCCCAACAACACCGCCTATTGCCTCTCCAAAGGAGGCGTTCGCATGCTGACCCGCACCGCGGGTGTGGAGTTGGCTCCCCACGGCATCACCATGGTCAACATCGGCCCTGGCGCTGTGGACACGCCGATCAATGCCTCCTACGCCGGCAACAAGACCTTGCTGGACAAATTGGATGCTGCGATTCCCCTGGGCCGCATGGCTGAGCCCCAAGAAATCGCCTCCGTGGCGGCCTTTGTGGCCAGCGATGGAGCCAGCTACATCACCGCCACCAGCATCTTTGCCGACGGCGGCATCATGCAGTCAAGCCCGGGCCTCTAGGGCTGCAGGTAGGCGTTCAGCCAGGCCGCTGCTGCTCCATAGGCGGCTCAACGCCTGCTGATCCAGCGTTGGCTGCGGTTCCACTTCCGCCAGCACCGTGGTGCCGCCCATGGCGCTGAGGGTTTGGTGGTTGGCGCTGTGGCGCGGGCCATTGAGGATCAACCCCAACACCGGGATCTGGCGGCGCTGCAAGGCTTCCAGTGAGAGCAGCGTGTGATTCAGGGTGCCCAGGCCGCTGCGGGCCACGAGCAGCACCGGCAGTTGCCATTGCTGGATCTGTTGAATCTGCAGGTAGTCATCCCGCAGGGGCACCAAAAGCCCGCCCGCTGTTTCCACCACCAAAGGCCCGTCAACGGCCGGCAAGCTCAATTGCGCTGGATCAACGGCAAAGCCTTCCTCCCGAGCGGCTTGGTTGGGGGATGCCGGTGCTTTGAGCCGGTAGGCCTCAGGGAGCAACCGCTGCTGTTGCTGTTCTGCGCTCAACCCGCAGAGGTTGGCCACACGGCCTGTGTCGCCGCCGATCTCGAGATCACCGCACTGCACCGGCTTCCAGTAGTGGGCGCCGAGCCCATGCACCACCAGGGCGCTGATCACGGTTTTGCCCACATCGGTGTCGGTGCCCACCACCACCAGCTGATGGGGATGGCGAGGCTTAGGAGTCATCACGACGGGCGAGCAGCAGCAAGAGATCCCAGTTCAGGCTCACCCCTTGATCCTGCTCCTGCATGGGCCAGTGCTTGAGCAGCCGGCGCAGTTCGCTGGGGCTGAGCTGGGCGCTGGCGCTGCCATTAACGCCATGGCGTTTGAGCTCAGCGAGGAAGGCCTTCGCTGAGGGATAGCGGCAGCTGAAGCGCAGCCGCTGCTGCCGGTGCGGCCGGCACCCCGGCGGCAGGGCCGCCAGCAGATCCCCTTGGCGCGGCAAGGGCAGGGCGGAACACGCCACATCAGCGCGCTCGGCGGCTTGATGCCAACTGGCGAAGCTGCCCTCGAGCGGCACCGCCAACGCCAGCCAGCCACCGGGCCGCAACTGCTCGCACCAGTGCCGCAATTGCTGCTCGGGTGCTTGGAGCCAATGCAAGGCAAAGCTGCTCAGTAGGAGCGCTGCCTCTCGGGCTTCTGGCGGGAGCCCGGCGTTGAGATCCCACCGCCGGCAGCGGCTTGCCGGGGCGGCGGCCTCCGCCAGCAGTTCCGGGCAGTTGTCCACCAATAGGGGCTCCAGCCCTGGCCGTTGGCCGGTGAGGGCCCGGCTCAAATTGCCTGAGCCGGCACCGAGATCCACCACGGGCCCCTCAGGTAATGGGAGGCCGCGGCAATGGCGGGCCAGGCGCCAGGCCACAGCCTGTTGCAGTCGGGCGTCGCGGGCGTAGCAGCTCGCTCCTCGGGCAAAGGCGTTCAAGGCAGCGCGTCGAGCCAGCCCAGCACCTGCTCGCACAACCCAGGGCTCAGCAGCCCGTGGCCAACGCCGGCTAACTCCATCAGCTCGGCTTCGGGCAATTCCTGGCGCAGGGCCGCGCGGCTTTTGGGGTGAACGATGGTGTCGGCCATCGCTTCGACAATCAGCACGGCCGCTTGCTTGGGGAAGGCCTCGGGCAGGCCGTCGCAGCAGCCCAACAGCTCCAGGTCTTGGCGCAAGCGCTGCAGCCCCTGGTCCGATACCGGGCCGTCTTCGATGCCAGGGGGCAGGTGCTCCACGGGCTGGGGTTCGGCCACCTTGACGCGGAAGTCGGCAAACAGGCCGAGCAGATCGCCAGCGCCCAGGCGTTCATCCATCAGCCGCAAGGCCTGCTGCAAGGGCCGCCCCGCTGCTCCTTTGGGCACAAAGCGGCCAAAGCTGGCCAGCAGCACCACCGCCTCGGCTTGCTGAAGCAGGTCCTTGGGCACCAGCTGGCTGCCGAGAGAGCTCACCAGCAGGGCGCGCCGGCCTTGCGGCAACCAGCTGCCGCTTTGCTCTGGGAAGCGGCCGTAGCCGCGATCGAGGCGTTGCAGCGGCCAGCCCCGCTGCTGGCAGTGGGGCTCAAATGCGTCCCAGTTGCGCTGGTCGCTGCCCCAGCCATGCATGCCGATCAGCTGCCAAGAAGAACCCAACGGCACATCACTGCGGTGTGGAATCCATCTTTGATCACGGCCGTTTGAAGGCCTCCAGCGTTTTCAGCACCCGGCTCAGCGCCTGCTCGGGCAAGTGCGGCCGCAGGCTGAAGCGGAGCATCGCCTCCCCCTCGGGCACGGTGGGCGGCCGGATGGCGACCACCAGCACGCCCTGATCTTCCAGAGCTGCTGCGGCCTCTAAGGCCCGCCCGTCATCTCCCAGCTTCACCGCCACGATCGGACCAACGCCAGCTGGGCGCGGCCAACCCGCGCGGCTGAGCGAATCACGCCACTGCTGGGCGTGCTGGTTCAGTTGCTGGCGCCGCTGATCGCCTTCGGAGGAGGCAATTAATTGCAAGGCCGCGGCGGCCGCGGCAGCCAGCGGTGGGGCCAGGGCTGTGGTGTAGCGAAAGGCGCCGCTGGTTTGCAGCAGCTCCTCCCCCAGCGATTCGCCGCAGGCCAAAAACGCTCCGCCGCTGGCAAAGGCCTTGCCGAAGGTGCCGCACAGCAGGCTCACCCCATCGAGCCCATGCCCCAGCCCGCGCCCACCGGCGCCCAGAACACCGAGGGCATGGGCTTCATCCAGCAGCAAGGGGACGCCGTGCTGCTCGCAGAGCGCTGCCAGTGCGCCCACATCGGGGCTGCTGCCTTCCATCGAAAACAGGCTTTCGCTCAGCACCACGCAGCGGCTGCCTTTGCGCTGTTGCAGACGCTGCTCGAGGTCTTGGAGGTCGTTGTGGGCAAAGCGCTCGAGCTTGGCGCCGCAGGCCCGCACGCCCACCAACAACGAGTGGTGGATGCGCCGGTCGGCCAGCACCACCGTGTGGCGATCGGCTAGCAGCTGTAGGGCGGCGATGTTGGCCTGAAAGCCGCTGGGGAACAGCAGCACGCGGCTGCGGCCCAGCCATTGGGCTAAGCCGTGCTCCAGCTCAGCGTGCTCCGGCCGGCTGCCGCTGATCAGCCGGGAAGCACCGCTGCCAACGCCGCTGGAGGCAATGGCCGCTTGGGCTGCGGCATTGAGATCTGGGTGCCCCAGCAACCCCAAGGTGTCGTTGCTAGCCAGATCCAGCAGGGCCTGATCAGCGCTGCTGCGCAGCTGACCGGGCTGCTCCAGTTGGAACGTGCGCAGCCGCCGAACTCGCTGTGGTGGCTGGTCACCCATAAGATCTAACGATGAATGCCGCCACTGCAGACTCCCAGGATGGTGGAGTCGCTCTGAGCTCGAACAACGGACTGGATCCGGCGGCGCTGTTTTCGTTTCCCCTTGATGACTTCCAGTTGGAAGCCGTCGCCGCCTTGAACCAGGGGCATTCGGTGGTGGTGAGTGCCCCCACTGGATCGGGCAAAACCTTGATTGGCGAGTACGCCATCCATCGCGCCTTGGCCCATGGCCAACGTGTTTTTTACACCACCCCGCTCAAGGCGCTGTCGAACCAAAAGTTGCGGGATTTCCGCGAGCAGTTCGGCGCTGATCGCGTTGGCTTGATGACGGGTGATCTCACCGCCAACCGCGAAGCCCCGATCGTGGTGATGACCACCGAGATCTTCCGCAACATGCTCTATGCGGAGATCGAAGACGGTGATGACCCCCTCGAAGGGGTGGAAGCCGTGGTGCTCGATGAGTGCCACTACATGAATGATTCCCAGCGGGGCACCGTGTGGGAGGAATCGATCATTCACTGCCCGCCGGCGATTCAGCTGGTGGGCCTCTCCGCCACGGTGGCCAATGCCGGGCAGCTCACCGACTGGATTGAACAGGTCCATGGCCCGGCCGATCTGATCGTTAGCGACTTCCGGCCGGTGCCGCTGCAGTTCAGCTTTTGCAGCGCCAAAGGCCTGCACCCGCTGCTCAATGACAAGGGCACCGGTTTGCATCCCAACTGCAAGGTTTGGCGCGCACCCAAGGGGCATCACCGCCGCGGCAAAAGCCCCAAGCCGCCCCAGCCAGAGCCGCCCTCGATGGGCTTCATGGTGGCCCAGCTGGTGGAGCGCCAGATGGTGCCGGCCATCGTTTTCCTGTTCAGCCGCCGCGGCTGCGATAAGGCCGTGCGCGATCTGATCAAGGCAAGCTTGGTGAATGAGCAGGAAGCGCGTGAATTGCGCTTGGCGCTTGAAGAGTTTGCGCAAACCTCTCCAGAAGCGGTGCGCGATGGCATCCATGCCGAAGCCTTGTTGCGCGGTGTGGCCGCCCACCACGCCGGGGTGCTGCCGGCCTGGAAAGAACTGATCGAACAGCTCTTCCAGCGGGGGCTGGTGAAGGTGGTGTTTGCCACCGAAACCCTGGCGGCTGGCATCAACATGCCGGCGCGAACCACGGTGATTTCAGCGCTCTCCAAGCGCACCGAAAACGGCCACCGGCCGTTGATGGCCAGTGAGTTTCTGCAGATGGCCGGCCGCGCTGGCCGCCGCGGTCTCGACACCCAGGGCTATGTGGTCACGATGCAGAGCCGCTTTGAAGGCGTGCGGGAAGCGGGCCAGCTCGCCACCAGCCCGCCCGATCCTCTGGTGAGCCAGTTCACGCCCAGCTACGGCATGGTGCTGAACCTGCTGCAGCGCTATGAGCTCTCCAAGGCCAAAGAGCTGGTGGAGCGGAGCTTTGGGCGCTATCTGGCCACCCTTGATCTGGCGGAAGATCAAAGCCGTATCGCTGAACTGCGGCAGCAGCTGGAGCTGCTGGGAGAAACCGTTCCCGATGTGCCGTGGGAAGACTTTGAGGACTACGAGAAGCAGCGCGGCCGTTTGCGCGAGGAGCGCCGCCTGCTGCGGATCCTGCAGCAACAGGCCGAGGAAACCCTGGCCCATGAGCTCACCTTGGCCTTGCAGTTCGCCAGCCCCGGCACGTTGGTGAGCCTCAAGGCACCGCAACTGCGCGGTGGCGTGGCGGCTGCGGTGATCGTCGACAAGCTCGATGGCCCGGGGCAATTTCCCCTGTTGCAGTGCCTCACGGAAGACAACGTTTGGATCGTGGTGCCCTGCAATGCGGTTGTCGGCCTGCATGCCGAACTCAGTTGCCTGCAGGTCAACGATGTGGCTAGCCCCGACATGGAGCGGCCCGGTGAGCTGCGCCATGGCGATCAGCCCAGCGGAGGTTTGGCCTTAGCAGTGGCCGCTATGGCCAAGCGCCATGACATGCACACCCCCCAGTACGACTTGGCTGGGGAAGTGCGCGATCAGGCCGAGTTGGTTCATGGGCTGGAGGAGGAGTTGGAGTTGCACCCCGCTCACCGCTGGGGTGACCGCAAGCAACTCAAAAAACAGCGCCGCCGCATGGAGGAGCTGGAGGAAGAGATCGCCGAGCGCCAGCAGCTGCTCCACCGGCGGGCCAACCGCCACTGGGAGACCTTCCTGTCTCTGATTGAAATCCTGCAGCACTTTGGCTGCCTTGATGAGCTCGAACCCACCGAAGTGGGCCGCACTGTGGCGGCCTTGCGCGGTGACAACGAGCTCTGGCTCGGCCTGTCGCTGATGAGCGGCCATTGCGATGAGCTGCCGCCGGCTGATTTGGCCGCCGTGCTCGAGGCCATCTCGACGGAGGTGAGCCGTCCGGATCTTTGGAGCGCCTACCCGCCGCCGCCCCAGGCGGAAGAAACACTCCACGACCTGCGGGGACTGCGCCGCGAGTTGCTGCGCCAGCAGGAGATCCATGCGGTGGTGTTCCCTGTGTGGTGGGAGCCGGATCTGATGGGTTTGGTGAAAGCTTGGGCTGAGGGCGAAAGCTGGAGCGATCTGATCGCCAACACCTCACTGGATGAAGGCGATGTGGTGCGCTTGCTGCGGCGCACGGTGGATCTGTTGGCGCAGCTTCCCTATTGCCCGGCGGTGAGTGAGGAGTTGCGCAGCAACGGCCGCCGCGCCCTGCAGATGATCAACCGCTTCCCGGTGAAGGAAGCCGTGGTGGCAGGCGTTGTGGATGACTCGCTAAATCCAGCGACGATGCGAGCTGCCAGTGACTGACTGAATGGCACCTTCAAA
>CAJWAH010000012.1 GCA_913020095.1 uncultured Synechococcus sp. | reverse complement strand
CTGGAAATGCTGTATAGGGGCAACTCTATCGAGGGTTCGAATCCCTCCCTCTCCGTTCCAGCTTTCGTTAGCCGAAGCGGCCGCTCACGTATTCCTGCGTGGCTTGTTGTTTGGGGTTGTTGAAGATGTTCTTGGTCTGATCGAACTCCACCAGATAGCCCACCTTCCCGGAGCCTCCTTCCACCGCCACAGCGTTGTAGAAGGCCGTCATGTCCGAGACACGGACCGCCTGTTGCATGTTGTGGGTGACGATCACGATGGTGAACTCTTTTTTGAGTTCATGCATCGTTTCTTCCACCTTCAGCGTGGAGATGGGATCGAGGGCTGAGCAGGGCTCATCCATCAAGATCACATCCGGTTGGGTGGCAATGGTGCGGGCGATGCAAAGCCGTTGCTGTTGACCGCCAGAGAGCGAATAGCCGCTGTCATTGAGCTTGTCTTTGCATTCATCCCAAACCGCTGCGCGGCGCAGCGAGGTTTCCACCAGCTCATCCATATGGCCGGTGTAGCCATTGATGCGGGCCCCAAAAGCGATGTTTTCGTAGATGCTTTTGGGAAACGGATTGGGGCGTTGAAACACCATGCCAATGCGGCGGCGCACCTCCACCGGATCAACGTTGGCGGCGTAGAGATCCTGCCCCTCGTAAACCACCCGGCCCGTTAGGCGGCAGCTGGGGATCAGGTCGTTCATGCGGTTGAGGGCCCGCAAGACGGTGCTCTTGCCGCAGCCGGAGGGGCCGATGAACGCGGTGACCTGGCCGCGGGGAACGCTGAGGAACACCCCTTTGACGGCCTCAAAGGAGCCGTAGCTGATCGTGACGTCTTCGCAGCTGATCGCCACCTGATCGCCCGGCACGTCCGCGATGTGGCTGGTGAAGGTCATCAGGGGTTGGTTTCAGCAGCAGCTGAGCTCATGAATGAGTTTGGCAGCACGTTTTTAACGCTGGGCAAAGCTTGAGATCCAGCGGGCCAAGAGATTCATGGCCAGGATCATCACCACCAACACAAACGAGGCCGCCCAAGCCAGTTGCACTTGGGCTTCGTAGGGCATCTGGGCGTAGTTGAAGATCATCACCGACATGGTGGCCATCGGCTCCAGCAGACCTTCTGGCCAGTAGGGCGAGAAGAAAGCGGTGAAGATCAGCGGCGCTGTTTCACCGGCGGAGCGGGCAATGCCGAGCACCACCCCAGTGGCGATTGGGGCAATGGCTGATGGCACCACCACACGGATGGTGGTCACGAACTTGGAGGCACCCACACCAAGCGCGCCCCAGCGCAACTCTTGGGGCACCAACTTCAGGCCTTCATCGGTGGTTTTGATGATGGTGGGGAGCATCAACACGGCCAAGGCCAATCCACCGGCCACCGCAGAAAACGTGCTGCCGAAAAGGATGCGGCTTGAAACGATCAGGCCGTAGATGAAGACCCCGGCAATGATCGAGGGCACCCCAGCGAGAACGTTGGTGCCAAAACGGATGAATTCAGAGAAGGGGTTACCGCTGCCGTATTCCGAGAGGTAGATCCCGCCGCCAACTCCCACGGGGATCGCAAACAGGCATGAGAGACCGGTCACGATCAAGGTGCCGACAAAGGCATTGCCGATGCCGCCGCCCATGTCTTGGCCAGGCACCGGAGGCAGTTCAAAGAACATCGCCGGCCTTAAGAACGAGAACCCCTTAACCAGCACAAACAGGATCACAGCGATCAAAGGGATCACAGCGATCAAGGCAAAGGCCCCGGCGATGCCGGTCAGCAGCCGGTTGCCGCGATTGCGCAGCAGCTGGGGCTTGTAGAGCAAGTCGCCCTTGGCCGTGAAGCTTGCGTGGGTCATGGCGTTATTCGTATTTCAGGGCCAGGCGCCTGACGATCCACTGCGCCAACACATTCACCAGGAAGGTGATGATCATCAGCACCAGGGCGGCATACATCAGCGCCGACATTTGCAACTCACCGGCTTCGCCAAATTGATTGGCAATCAACGAGGCAATGGTGTTGCCGGGGGCAAACCAGGAGATGTTGAAGCTGGTTTGGTTGCCGATGATCAAAGTCACGGCCATGGTTTCTCCCATGGCCCGGCCGAGCGCCAACATGATTCCGCCAACGATGCCGGAAATGGCAGCGGGGATCATCACCATGAAGATCGCTGTCCAGCGGGTGGCGCCAACCCCGTAGGCCGCCTGCCGCAGGTCTTGGGGCACCTGGTTGAGCGAATCACGGCTGATGGCCGTGATGATCGGCAGCAGCATGATCGTGAGGATCAGCACCGCGTACATCACCCCAGGGCCTGAGGGGTTGGTGCTGAAGAAAGGAATCCAGCCAAACAGTTGGTGGATGAGCTGAAGAATCGGCCGGGCGAAGGGCTCCAGCACAAAAATGGCCCATAGGCCCAGCACCACTGAGGGAATTGCCGCCAGCAGCTCCACCATGTTGGAGATCACCAGCCGGATCCTTGGGCTGATGAAGTCTTCGGTGAGGAAGATCGCGGTGCCAACCCCTAGCGGCACCGCCAGCACCAAGGCCAGCACCGATGTCAGCAGGGTGCCGTAGATCGCTGTGAAGGCCCCATAGGTGTCCCGAACCGGATCCCAGACGGGGCTCACGATGAAGTTCAGCCCAAAGGCGCCAATGGCCTCGGAGGCCTTGCTGCCAACAACGATGAAGATGCCGATCAAGATGATCGCCACCATCAGGGCTAAAAAGCCAACGAGATTGCGGAAGCTGGTGTCCAGCAACTTCTCGCTGGCTGGACGGTGGCGCAGCGTGTAGAGGCTGTCGCTGCCGGAGGCGGCCATGCCAATCAGCGTGGTCTTTTGCACCTTAAGAGCCTGGCTGGTGTTGCTTTTTCGGTGTTCCCATCAAAAAAGGGGGCTGGACGCCCCCATGTGTGATGGATCAGATGGAAGCCGTTGGGCTCACTTGCCGATTTTTTGAACGGCGGCCAGCGACACCTTGCGGATGCTGGAGGGCAGCGGCACATAACCCAGGCTCGGGGCCTGGCTTTGGGCCTTGTTGCTCAGCATGTAGGTGAAGGTCTTTTTCAGCGCCGCAGTGTTCTCACCATTGCCGCTGGCATAGGCCAAGACCCAGGTCAGGGTGCTGATCGGGTAGGCATTGGCGCCAGAGGGATTGGTGTCGGTGCCGGTGTTGAAGGCATCGAGCTTGATGCCAGCCAGGCCAGCCGAACCGTTCTTGGAGGTGGGCTTGACGTAGTTGCCGTCCTTGTTCTGGATGGCTGCGGCCTTGATCTTGCCTTTGACGTAGGCCTGGTTCACGTAGCCCAGTGCGCCGACGGTGTTTTTGATGATGCCGGCCACACCGCTGTTGCCCTTACCGCCTGAGCCCACAGGCCAGTTCACGGATTTGCCAACACCGATCTTGTTTTTGAAGGCACCGTTCCAAGCGGCAACGGCGTTGGTGAAGGCAAAGGTGGTGCCGGAGCCATCGGAGCGGTAGGCCACGGTGATCGGGCCGGCCTTGCAGCCCAGTTGGCTGTAGTTGTTGATCTTGCCAAGGAAGATCTCAGCCACCTGCTTCTGGGTGAGCTTGAGGTCACAGCCTGGCTTGTTGTAGCCAACAGCGATCGTGCCCCCAGTCATGGGGATTTGGATCACGCCGCGCTTGATCTTGCCGCGCTTTGCAGCGCTGAGCGGCTTATCAGAGGCGCCGAAGTCGGAGGTGCCCGCAATCATCTGGCGCACGCCAGCGCCGGATCCAACGGCTTGGTAATTCACCCGAGGACCACCGGCACGGGCCAGTTCCTGGAACCACTTTTGATAAAGCGGCGCAGGGAAGGTGGCACCTGCACCGTTCAAAGATTGCTGAGCGAGGGCGGGGGCGATGGCGGCAGCACTCAGAGCAACAAGGGAGCTCAGAGCAACGACCTTTTTGGTGACGGGCATGGGTTGCCTGCGAGACGTCTCTGCCTTGATACGGGAGATCTTTTAAGGACCAGTTATCTCTTTCGTATCAATGGTTACAAGGAAATTAAGGCTTTACTTCGCCATAAAAAACGGCCCCCGAAGGGGCCGCCAGAAGCATTAGCGCTTAGCGCTTCACTGCTTGATCAGTTGAACCTGATCGAGAGCTGCCTTGCGGATGGACTCAGGCAGGGGCACATAGCCGAGGTTGTCGGCTTGGCTCTGGGCAGGGTTGCTCAACATGTAGTTGAAGGTCTGCTTCAGAGCATCGGTGTTGACACCGTTGCCGTTCTCGTAAGCCAGCACCCAGCTCATGGCCACCAGGGGATAGGAATCCCGGCCAGGAGGGTTGCTGATCGCCAGAGGCTTGTACTCAGCAGCGCGAATGCCTTCCAGAGCGGCGATGCCGGTGGCGGAATTCGGCAGCATGTAGTTGCCTTCGCGGTTCTGCAGAGCAGCAGCTTGAACCTTGCCCTTGATGGAGGGCACGTTCACGTAGCCGATCGAACCAGGGGTGGTTTCGATGAAGCGACGCACGCCTTCGTTGCCGCTGGAGCTGTTGCCAACGGGGAAGTTGACGCGCATGCCGGTGCCAACGGTCTGACGGAACTCAGGGCTCCAGTCAGAGAGGCTCTTGGTCAGAGCCAAGGTGGTGCCGGAGCGATCCGAACGGGTGCTGACCTTGATGGGGCCTTCCTGGCAACCCAGGGTCTTCCAGTTGCGGATGGTGCCAAGCAGCACATCGCTGAGCTGTTGCTGGCTCAGCTTGAGATCGCAACCGTCTTTGTTGTAGCCGATGGCAATGGAGCCAGCGACGACAGGGATTTGCACCAGACCGCGACGCACCAAGTTGGCGGTGCGGGGAGCGATCGGACGATCGGTGGCGCCGAAGTCAACTTCCAGCTCAACCAGCTGGCGGATGCCTTGAGCGGAATTCACCGGCTCATAGGTGACATCGGGACCGTCTTGGCTGCGCAGGCTGTCGAACCAAGTTGAAAACATCGGTGCGGGGAAGGAAGCCCCGGAGCCGTTGATTTGCTGTTGGGCGATGGCCGGAGCAGCAGCACCAGCAGCCAGAGCTGCGATGGCGCCGAGGGCAACGGTCTTCTTGGACATGAACATGGGCGACCAAAAAAGAATTGGGTCAACAACGGTGATATGGACGGGCTGTTAAGTCGCAGTTAAAGGCTCATTAGAGACACTAAGGACTGTTCATCAACAGGTTTTGATCTCACTTTTCTTGTTGCGGTTGCCAACTGGCTTGGGTGCTTGGATCACGGCCGAATGCCCGGTAGCGTGAGCACATTTGCTCGGGCGCATGGGCCGGATCGTCGGCATTGATCTGGGCACCACCAATTCCGTGCTGGCTGTCCTGGAAGGGGGCCGGCCTGTGGTGGTGGCCAATGCAGAAGGTTTGCGCACCACCCCTTCGGTGGTTGGTTTCAGCCGCGAAAAAGAATTGTTGGTGGGTCAGGCGGCACGGCGCCAGCTGGTGCTCAATCCTCGCGACAGCTTCTCCAATCTCAAGCGCCTGATTGGGCGGCAGTGGCAAGAGCTCGATGAGGCCTCCCAGGCAGTGGCCTACACCATCCGGGCCAACGATCTTGGTCAGGTGCGGGTGGTGTGCCCGGCCACCGAGCGCGAATACGCCCCTGAGGAATTGGTGGCTTGCCTGCTGCGCAAGTTGGTGGATGACGCTGCTACCTATCTCGGTGAAGAGGTGGAAGCCGCCGTGGTGACGGTTCCCGCCTATTTCGATGATTCCCAGCGCCAGGCCACCCGTGATGCCGGCCGGCTGGCGGGCCTCACGATTGAGCGCATCCTCAACGAGCCCACCGCTGCAGCCTTGGCCTACGGGTTTGATCGCAGCCGTTCGCAGACCGTTTTGGTCTTCGACTTGGGTGGGGGCACCTTTGATGTGTCGCTGCTGCGCATTGCCAATGGCGTCTTTGACGTCAAGGCCACCAGCGGCGACACCCAGCTCGGCGGCAACGACTTTGATCAACGCATTGTTGATTGGTTGGCCGAGGGCTTTCAGCAGGCCAATGGGGTTGACCTGCGGCGTGACCGTCAGGCCCTGCAGCGGTTGTTAGAGGCCGCTGAAAAGGCCAAGCAAGAGCTCTCCGGCACCCTGAAAACCACCATTTCGTTGCCGTTTATCGCCACGGCGGAATCAGGTCCCCTGCATCTTGAAACCAGCCTCGATCGGCGCACCTTCGAATCGCTGTGCCCCGATCTGCTTGATCGTCTGCTCAGACCAGTACAGGCCGCTTTGCGGGATGCCCGCTTGGCGCCTGAAGATGTGGATGAGGTGGTGCTGGTGGGTGGTTCCAGCCGCATGCCGATGGTGCAGCAGTTGGTGCGCACCTTGGTGCCGCGCGAACCCAGTCAGAACGTCAACCCCGATGAAGTCGTTGCCGTTGGCGCTGCTGTGCAGGCCGGAATTCTCACTGGTGAGCTGCGCGATTTGATGCTCAATGACGTCACTCCTCTTTCGGTGGGGCTAGAGACCATTGGCGGCTTGATGAAAACCATCATTCCTCGCAATACGCCGATCCCAGTGAGACGTTCCGAAGTGTTCAGCACCTCAGAAGCCAATCAATCCTCCGTTGAGGTGCATGTGCTTCAGGGTGAACGGCCCATGGGCGGCGACAACAAATCATTGGGCCGTTTTCGTTTAGCGGGAATTCCCCCTGCTCCTCGCGGGGTTCCCCAAGTACAGGTGTCCTTTGATGTGGATGCCAACGGGATCCTGGAGGTATCGGCCACAGATCGCACCACGGGCCGCCGCCAGAGCGTCACGGTGCAGGGCAGTGCCAATCTCACCCAGCAAGAAATTGATCAGCTGATCGCTGAAGCGGCGAGTCAATCCATGGAGGATCGCCGCAAGCGCAGCGCCGTTGACCGGCGCAATCGCGCCGAAACGTTGATTGCCCAAGCGGAACGTCGACTGCGTGACGCGGCCCTTGAACTTGGCCCCTATGGCGCTGAGCGCCAGCAGCGCGCTGTGGAGATGGCTCTGCGGGACCTTCGCGATGGGCTTGAGCAAGCCGATGAGCGGGAATTGGATCTGCTCACCAGCCAGCTGGAAGAAGCGCTTTATGGCCTCAACCGCCGTTTAACCGCTGAGCGGCGCGAACTCGATGGTGGTGCTGGCCCGCTCGAAGGGATCAAGAGCACGCTGGGCTCCCTCAAAGATGAACTCTTCGCCGAAGACGACTGGGATGACTGGGACCGGCCAGGAGGCGGCCGTGGTCGCTACGACCGCTATGACCGCTCCGATGATCCCTGGGGGCGCTATTGAGCCCAACGATGGACCACTGGGCTGTTCTTGGGCTTGAGCCTGGCGCTGATGCCGAAAGCCTCAAGCAGGCGTTTCGCCGGCAGGCCCGCCGTTGGCATCCCGATCTCAACGGCAACGATCCCGCGGCGGAAGAGCGGTTCAAAAAGATCAATGAGGCCTATGAAGTCCTCAGTGATCCCCGCCGCCGTCAGGCTTGGGAAGCCGGGGGCAGCAGCCATGCCGGCCATCGCGATCCCTTTGCCAGCGGTTTCCCCGACTTCCACGACTACGTCGATCAGTTGTTTTCGCGCCGCCGGGAACGCCGGCCGGCCACAACACCGCCGCCGCCGCCGCCGCCGGTGCAAGCCCACGACGATTTAGAGACCGCTGTTCCGCTCACCCCAGAGCAGGCCCTCGATGGCACGTTTGTGGAGGTGGAGCTCAGCGATGGCACCACGGTGGAAGTGCAGACCCCGCCAGAAGCAGGTGATGGTTGGCGCCTACGCCTTGAGGGGGTGGCCCCGGGAGGGCGTGATCATTTCCTGCAGCTGCAGGTGCGCACCGACGAGGGCTTGCGCGTTGATGGCCTGCGGGTGCTCTACCGGCTGGATTTGCCGGCTCCCGAGGGCGCCCTGGGCGGCAGTGCCGTGGTTCCTACCCTTGAGGGCCCTGTGCGCTTGCGCATCCCGCCGGGTACCTCCAGCGGACGGCTGTTGCGCTTGCGAGGCAAAGGCTTAGAGCGTGATGGCCGCCGCGGTGATCAGATCGTTGAGGTGCGGCTGGTGGTGCCCGACCCGCTGGCAGAAGACGAGGAGGCTCTCTACAAGCGCCTGCAGGAGCTGCTGAGAGAATGAGGGCCCTCGCCCTGTTCTGATTTGAGTGACCGGGTCTTTGTGCTGCTGTTTGATTCCGGCAGCGAGGTGGAAGGCATCCACACCCTTGAACTCAATGGCCGCACGGTGGTGTTGATGTTTGAGGAGGAAGACGACGCCCTGCGCTATGCCGGCTTGCTGGCGGCCCAGGATTTTCCTGAAGCCACTCCTGAGGCGATCAGCCGTGAGGAGATTGAACTGTTTTGCGGTCAAGCCGGCTACGACGCTCAAGCGGTGCCCTCCGGTTTCATGCCAGGCACCGCTGAAGAGCGGCTGATGCTGGCGCCACCGGAACGAAATCTCGACACCAATGAATGGCGTGAGCAGCAAGAGCAGGCTCCCGCTGAAAGTGCCCAGCCAGCGGTGGATCCTGAACTGGAGGCGTTCCGTCGCTCGCTGGAGGGGTTGCTGTGAGCAGCGGAGTTGATCGCGGTCATCTGCTGACCGAGCAAGCCAACCCGGCCAGCGCAGACCTTGATCTGCTCAGCACCTCCGAGCTGGTGCAGCTGTTTTGTGAAGAGGATCTGCGCCCCCAACAAGCGGTGGCTGGAGCAGCCCCTGAGCTCAGCGCAGCCATTGACGCCATCGCCTCACGTCTGTTGGCCGGTGGGCGGCTGTTTTATTTGGGTGCTGGCACCTCCGGCCGCTTGGGTGTGTTGGATGCGGCCGAGTGCCCGCCCACCTTTTGCAGCCCACCGGAGCTGGTGCAGGGCGTGCTGGCGGGCGGGGCCCCAGCGTTGTTGCGCAGCTCAGAAGGCCTGGAGGATTCCCGTGAGGGCGGCCGCCAGGATTTGCTGGAGCGTGGGTTTACAGGCGCTGATGCTCTCGTCGGCATCGCCGCGGGGGGCACCACGCCCTATGTCCATGGCGGTTTGAACCTGGCGTTGGAGCTGGGCGCTGAAGCAATTGCCATGGCCTGCGTGCCGGCTGATCAAGCGCCAATGCCCTGCAGCATTGATATCCGTTTGCTGAGTGGTCCTGAGTTGCTCACCGGCTCCACGCGCCTCAAGGCGGGAACGGCCACCAAGATGGCGCTCAACATCCTCAGCACCGGCGTGATGGTGCGGCTCGGCAAAGTCTTCGGCAATCGCATGGTCGACGTGTCGGTCTCCAACAGCAAGTTGGAAGATCGCGCCCGCCGAATTCTGCGTGATTTGGCCGGTGTTGATTCGGCCAGGGCCGCCGAGTTGCTGCAAGCCAGTGGTGGTTCGGTGAAGCAGGCCCTGTTGATGGCGGCCACGGGCTGCGAGGCTCCTGCAGCTCTAGCGCAATTGCAGGGCTGTGATGGCTCCTTGCGTCAGGCCCTCGCACGAGCTGGAGCTCAGCTGGCCGCCCCCCAGTAGGGGCGCGTGAACAGATCCAGTTTTTGGCGGGTGGCGGCCGGCACGGCCTCAGGCGCGGTGAGCAAACCGTTTTGCAGTGCGCTGTGGGCCGGGCTTGAGGGCTTTTGCTGCTGAATGGCCTGGGCGGCATGGCGCACCACTTGTTGGGCTGTGGTGGCGTTGGCGCGCAGGTTGTTGATCACCATCTCAACGGTCACGGCATCGTGATCGGGGTGCCAGCAGTCGTAGTCGGTCACCATCGCCAGGGTGCTGTAGGCGATTTCAGCTTCACGCGCCAAGCGGGCTTCGGTGTGATTGGTCATGCCGATCACATCGCAGCCCCAGCTGCGGTAGAGCTCAGATTCCGCCTTGGTGGAGAACGCAGGCCCCTGCATGCAGAGGTAGGTGCCGCCGCGGTGCAGCCTGCGCCCTTCCGGCAGCACCGATTGCGCGGCATCGGCCAAGAGTCCAGAAAGGGTTTGGCAAAAGGGATCAGCAAAGGCCACATGGGCCACAGCTCCCTCGCCGAAAAAGCTGGCTGCACGCCCCTGGGTTCGATCGATGAATTGATCGGGGATCACCAGGTCCAAGGGTCTGTGTTGCTCTTGCAGTGAGCCCACCGCGGAGCAGGAGAGGATCCAGCGCACACCCAGGCTGCGCATCGCCCAGATGTTGGCCCGGTAGGGAACCTCCGAAGGGAGATAGCTGTGGTGCCGCCCATGGCGGGCCAAAAAAATCACCGTGGTGCCATCAAGACTGCCGCGGATTAATCGATCCGATGGCTGGCCAAAGGGCGTTGGCACCTCCAGCTCCTCCACATCGCGCAGCTCCTCCATGGCATAGAGACCGCTGCCGCCGAGGATGCCGATCGTGGCGTCGCTCAGGTCGGAAACAGGTGTTTGCGCAGTCGCCATCGTCTTGTGCGAAGGTTCATGGACCACTTTGCCCCCGAGCTCATGACCAAGGCCGTGATGGATACCGACGCCGGCCAAATCACCCTGGAGCTATTTGATGCTGATGCTCCCAACACCGTCGCCAACTTCGTGAAGCTGGCCAAGGATGGCTTCTACGACGGCTTGGCCTTCCACCGGGTGATTGATGGCTTCATGGCTCAGGGCGGTTGCCCCAACAGCCGTGAGGGAGCCAAGGGCATGGCGGGCACCGGTGGCCCCGGCTACACGATTGATTGTGAGATCAACAGCAAGAAGCACCAGGCGGGCACCCTGTCGATGGCCCACGCTGGCCGTAACACCGGCGGCTCTCAGTTCTTCATCTGCCATGAGGCCCAGCCTCACCTCGATGGCGTCCACACCGTCTTTGGTTTGACCGGCGATATGGGTGTGGTGCTGGCGCTGAAAAACGGCAGCAAGATCAAGACCGTCACCATCAGCGACTGATCAACTCCAGCGCAGCAGGATCCAGGGGGAGTGCTCAGGGTTGATGGCCGCTACGGCGTCCACCCCTGCCCCCTGGCGCAGCTGTTCAAGATTCAGCGCGGTGGGCTCGAGCTGAGCCGGTGGGTGCTCACTGCGATCGAGATCCGGGCCAATCAGCAGTTGTAGCTGCTGCGTTGTGGGTTCTTGAGCCAATTCCTGCAACAGGGCCCAGCAATTGCGTTGCAAGCTGCCCCGCTCCGCGGCCCCCACACGCACCGTGAGATCTGGTTTGCCGAGTAGGGCGAGCACCCGGTGCTGCTCTTCCACTTCCATGGTCAGACCGAAGGCATGCAGCTTGCTGGTCAGTTGCTCTTCGAGTTGGTGAGCGCGTAGGCGGCGATCGTCGCCGGCGCCGCTCCAGGCCAGCAGTGCTCCAGGGCCATGCAGCAGGTGGCCGAGTTTGCGGGCCTTGGTGCGCAGGTAATCAGCGTTGTGTTGGCCCGGGTCCATCACCAGGGGAACCCGGTCCACCACTTCCAATCCGTAGCCGCCAAGGCCAGCGATTTTTCTTGGGTTGTTGGTGATCAGCCGCAGCCGCTGAATGCCCAGATCTGAAATGATTTGAGCCCCAACGCCGTAGTCGCGCAGGTCGGCGCCAAAGCCGAGATGTTCGTTGGCCTCAACGGTGTCGAGACCGGTTTCCTGCAGGCTGTAGGCCTTGAGCTTGTTGATCAGCCCGATGCCGCGACCCTCTTGCCGCAGGTAAACAACAACACCTTCCCCCTCGGCTTGGATCATGCGCAGCGCCGATTCCAGTTGCGGCCGGCAATCACAGCGCAGCGAGCCAAAGGCATCACCGGTGAGGCACTCCGAGTGCACCCGCACCATCACCGGCGCGCTTTGACGACCGGGCTGGCCCTTGACCAGCGCCACATGTTCACCGCCATCGAGGATGTTGCGGTAGCCAATGGCGCGGAAATCGCCGAATTCGCTGGGGATTTTGGCTTCCGCTTCGCGCACCACAAAGCGCTCGTTCTCCAGCCGGTAGCGGATTAGATCGGCAATCGAGATCAGGTAGAGGCCGTGCTCAGCGGCGTACTCCGCCAGCTGCGGTAGCCGCGCCATCGAGCCATCTGGATTTTGGATCTCACAGATCACGCCAGAGGGATGCAGCCCCGCCATGCGCGAGAGATCCACGGCGGCTTCGGTGTGGCCTGCCCGTTTCAGCACCCCACCATCACGGGCCCGCAGCGGAAAGATGTGGCCCGGGCGGCGCAGGTCTTGGGGCTTGCTTTGCGGATGCAAGGCCACCTGGATGGTGCGAGCCCGATCTTCTGCGGAGATGCCTGTGCTGACGCCAGCCTCAGGTCCGGCATCAATGCTGACGGTGAAAGCGGTTTGGTTGGTGTCGGTGTTTTGGCCCACCATCAGCGGCAGATCGAGGGCGTCGAGCCGCTCTCCTTCCATGGCCAGGCAGATCAGCCCGCGGGCTTCGGTGGCCATGAAATTGATCTGCTTGGGCGTTGCAAATTGCGCCGCGCAGATCAAATCGCCTTCGTTTTCTCGGTTTTCGTCGTCGACCACCACCACGCAGGCCCCATCCCGAATGGCCTCAAGGGCCTTTTCAATCGGGTCGAAACGGACGGTGCTGGTCACCGCTGGGGAGCTCATTACGGGCGTTTCAGTTCCTTGTTTATAGAGCCCGGGCGGTTGCTAACGGGTCGATCACTAAAGTCAGCCTTCCCCAATGCAGCCGGTGAGGCCTGTGGCGCCCACGTCTTTCAAGCGAATCGCGGTCATTGGAGCCTCTGGCTATGGCGGCTTGCAGACCCTGCGTTTGCTGCAGGACCACCCTCACTTTGACGTCAGCTTTTTAGGCGGTGAGCGCAGTGCTGGAAAACGCTGGTCGGAGCTGACCCCCTTTTTGCCGCTCGGCGAAGACCTGGTGGTGCAGGGTCCAGATCCTGATGCCATTGCTGATGCAGCTGATGCAGCGGTGCTCAGCCTTCCCAACGGCTTGGCCAGTCAATTGGCTCCCGAGTTGCTGCAGCGCGGTGTGCGCGTGGTGGATCTTTCTGCGGATTACCGCTTCCCCAGCCTGAGCCAGTGGTCGGCGACCTACCGCCAGGAGGCCGCCGCTCAACAACGTCAAGACGATGCGCTTTGCCAGCAGGCTGTTTATGGCTTGGTGGAGTGGGCCGGTGACGCCCTGGCTGAGGCCAAATTGGTAGGTGCCCCAGGCTGTTTCCCCACAGCCAGCCTGCTGGCCTTGATGCCCCTGTTGCAGCAGGGATTGATCGAAGGTGAGGGGATCGTTATTGATGCCAAAACCGGCACCTCAGGTGGTGGCCGGGCGGCCAAAGAACACCTGCTTCTGGCGGAAGCCGCTGAATCGGTCAGCCCCTACGGCGTTGTCGGCCATCGCCACACCGCTGAGATCGAACTTCTCGCAAGCCGCGCCGCCGGTCGTCCGATCCAATTGCAATTCACGCCCCACCTGATGCCCATGGTGCGCGGCTTGCTCGCCACCGTGTACGGCCGGCTGCGTGATCCCGGTCTCACCGCGGAAGATCTCACCACCGTCTATCAGGTCACCTACCGCGATCATCCCTGCGTTGAGATTTTGCCCGTGGGCACCTATCCCGCCACCAAGTGGGTGCGCCAGACCAACCGAGCCGTGCTGTCGGTGGCGGTGGATCAACGCACCCGCCAGGTGATCGTGATGAGTGCGATCGACAACCTGCTGAAAGGCCAGGCCGGCCAGGCCGTGCAGTGCCTCAATGTGATGGCTGGCCTGCCCCAGCAAACCGGGTTGCCGCTGCTGCCCTTTTATCCCTGAGTGCGCTGGCTCAGCAGGCTGAGCCCTTTGTCGATCACAACGGCTGGCAGCAGCTGATGCTCAGCGGCGTGGATGCGCGCTGAGAGGCTCGCCTCATCATCACCGGCTTCGATGGCCACGGCCTGTTGCCCCAGAACCGGTCCAGCGTCCACGTCTTCCACCACTTCATGCACGGTGCATCCGGTGTGGCTGACGCCAGCAGCCAGGGCCTGACGGATGGCGTGCATGCCTCGAAAGGAGGGCAGCAGGCTGGGGTGAATGTTGAGCAGTCGGCCTTGAAAGGGGCCGATCAAAGCCGGCGTCACAATCCGCATCCAGCCAGCCATTACCACCAGCTCCACCGCCGCGTTTTGCAGGGCCTGCACCACGGCAGCATCCACTGCTTCGCGGCTGTCAAAGCGGGTGTGATCAATGAGTTGACAGGGAACGTTCAGTTGTTCAGCCCGCTGCTGCGCCCCACAACCGGGGCGATTCACGATCAGCAGCACCACCTGCAAGCGCGGCTCATTGCGCAGCGCCTCCACCAAGGCCTGGAAATTGCTGCCGGAACCGGAGGCCAAAACGGCCAAACGCAGTGGGGCATCGCTAGGGTCAGGCGAGAGGAGCTGTGCGGCATGTCCCATCTCTCCATCCTGCCCACCGTCTTGCACGATGTGGAGCGTTTGGCTGAAAGCCTCGAGAGCTTTGGACTTCAGGTCCACCGAGGTGGTGAGTTGACCACCCCCGTTGGCAGCCAAACCGTTTGTCTTTGGGTGCGCGTCGAGGGCGGCCAACAGCTTGGTTGGCGTCAAAGTTCGATGGGTAGCTTGGAGCTGGTGGCTGATCTGGAGCGGGTCAGTCGCGACCACAGCCTGCAGACCTTGCTATCGCGCCTAACGCGCGCCTATGCCGCGCGGCAAGCCCTCGATCGTTTGCAGCAATGCCCTGGCGCCGTTGCCGATTCATCGCTCGTCTGAGGTGCTGGGTCCCACATTTCAGCTGGATCTGAGGCAGCCCCAGAGCCATCGCGTCTCCGTTCAGCTCAACTTTCGCGCGCAACAGCAGCGCGAATCTGTGGCCTTGCCGAGCTGGACACCGGGGTCCTACCTGGAGCGCGACTATGTGCGGCATCTGGAGGGATTGCAGGCCTGGGTGAATGGCCAGCCGGTCCCACTCCAGAGGCAATCACGCCATCTCTGGTGGCTGGAGGACTTGCCCCCTGGGGCTGAGGTGGAGCTGCGTTACAGCCTTCTGGCTGTTGAGGCCAGTGTGCGAACCAATTGGCTGGATGTGGAAACAGGCTTCCTCACAGGGGCGGCTTGGGCCATGGCGGTTGAATCCCAGCGTTGGCTGCCGCAGCAGCTGAGCCTGCAATGCCCGCCAGGCTGGAGCGTGGCCACGAGCTTGGAGTCCACCAGCGAGGGTTGGCGTGCAGCCAGCTACGACGTGCTGGTGGATAGCCCTTTGGCCCTCGGTGATCTGCACACACTTCATTTCGAGGTGGGTGGTGTTCCCCACCGCTGGGTGTGGCAAGGCTTGCAGCGGCCGGCGCCGCAGCAGAGCTGGCAGCAGCAGTTGCCCAAGATTTGCGCTGCCACCTGCGCCCTGCTGGGTGCTGAGCGGCCCGTCAGTGATGACTACCTGTTCATCACCCGCTTCAGCGCCAATGGCTATGGCGGTCTGGAACATGACGATGGTTGTGCCTTGATGTTCAGCCGCCGCGAGCTGGCTACGGCCGCTGGGCAGCGGCAATTGCTGCAGTTGGCAGCCCATGAATACCTGCATCAGTGGAATGTGCGGCGGCTCAGGCCCGTGGGCTTGCGTCCCTACCGCTACGGCCAAGCGGTATTGATTCCTGAGTTGTGGTTTGCCGAAGGAGTCACCAGTTACTACGACCAACTCATCGTTCTGCAGGCGGGGCTCTGCAGCGAAGAGGAGTATCTCGAGGATCTGTCTAAAGATCTCAGTCGCTTTCTCTCCACGCCCGGCAGGCAAGTCCAGAGCCTGCTGGAGAGCGCCACAGAAGCTTGGGTGAAGCTCTATCGCCGTGATGCCCACAGCGATAACCAGCAGATCAGCTACTACCTCAAAGGTGCTCTGGTCTCCTTGCTGCTTGATCTGCATTTGCTGGCGCAAGGCCAGGGCCTGCATGTGCTGCTGCAGCAGTTATGGCAGCGTTTTGGTCGGGTTGGCCGGGGTTACAGCCAGGCCGACATTGAGCAGTTGGTCGGTGAACTTGATCCGCAGTTGCCAGCGTTGCTGCACAGCTGGCTCTCTGGCGTGGACGAGCTTCCAC
>CAJWAH010000011.1 GCA_913020095.1 uncultured Synechococcus sp. | reverse complement strand
AGCTTCTCCAGCAGTTGTCCGGCCCGGCCAACGAACGGTTCACCCTGCTCGTCTTCCTGCTGGCCCGGGGCCTCACCAATCAGCAGCGCGCGGGCTTGGGGATGGCCTCGCCCCACCACCACGTTGTGCCGCGTTGCCGCCAGCTCGCAGCGTTCACAGCCTTGGCAATCGGCGCTGAGCTCGTGCCAGGAGGTGCTCATTGGGCCCACTCCAGCAGCAACAGGCGATTGCCCTCGGGATCTTCGATCCACACCTCACGGCCAAAGGACTCCTGGCGAATCGCTTCGAGAGCCCTAGCCCCTTGGGCCAGGGCCTGCTCAAGGCTGCTCTCGAGATTGGCGCTGGGCAGGCACAGGGCCAGCCGGCCGTGTTGCGCTGGTTGGGGCCTTTGCGATGAGGGTTGGTAGATCACCAACTGCTGGCCCTGGCTCAGCGTGAGTTGCTGCACCGAACCCTTGATTTCAACGGACACGTTCAGCAGCTGGCTGTAAAAGCGTGCCAAGGCCGCTGGGGCCTCACTGGCTAGAACCCAGAACGGTGCAGCCATTGCCGTGGTGTTGCCGCGCACAGCATGCCCGAGTGCTGAGGCACACTGGAGGATTCGAAGATCCGAGCGGCACCACGAGGGTGTGCCCATGCCCATGAAGCTTTCGGCCCGCGCGGCTTCGTTGCAGCCATCTCTGACGCTTGCCATTGCGGCCCGGGCTAAACAGCTGCAGGCCGAGGGGCAGGACATTTGCAGCCTCAGTGCTGGAGAACCCAACTTCGACACGCCGGCCTTTATTCGCCAGGCGGCAGCGGCGGCCCTCGAGCAGGGCATGACTCGCTACGGCCCTGCCGCTGGCGATCCAGAGCTACGCCAAGCCATCGCTGAGAAGCTCAGCCGCTGCAATGGCATGGCGGTTCGCAGTGACCAGGTGCTGGTCACCAATGGCGGCAAGCAGGCGCTTTACAACCTCTTTCAGGTGCTGCTCGACCCTGGCGATGAGGTGTTGCTGCCGGCGCCGTACTGGCTGACCTACCCCGAGCTGGCGCGCTTGGCAGGAGCCGAGGTGCGCTTGCTCAGCAGCAATGCCAGCGATGGCTTCCGCCTTGATCTCGAGGCCCTCGAAGCCTTGATCACCCCCAAGAGCCGCTTGCTGGTGCTCAACACACCCTCCAATCCAACGGGATTGGTGCTGCAGCGCGAGGAGCTGGAAGCCGTTGCCGCTTTGCTGCGCCGCCATCCCCAGGTGGCGGTGGTCTGCGATGAGATCTACGAGCACCTGCTCGCCGATGGCCAAACCCACCACAGCCTGGCCGCGCTGGCTCCTGATCTGGCTGATCGGTTGTTTGTAGTCAATGGCTTCGCCAAGGGTTGGGCCATGACCGGCTGGCGCTTGGGCTATCTGGCTGGTCCAGCTGAGGTGGTCAAAGCGGCCATCGCCTTGCAGAGCCAGAGCACCAGCAACGTTTGCAGCTTTGCCCAGCGCGGCGCCTTGGCGGCGTTGCAAGCACCGCTGGATTGCGTGCAGGAGATGGCCCGCAGCTTTTCGCAGCGGCGCAGCCATCTCACCGCTGGTTTGCAACAGCTCAGCGATGTGGTGGTGGTGCCGCCTAACGGCGCCTTCTACGCCTTCCCGGATATCAGCGCCTTTGGCCTGGATTCGATGACGTTCTGCCAGCAGTTGCTAGATCAACAGGGGTTGGCAGTTGTGCCCGGTGTGGCCTTTGGCGACGACCGTTGTATTCGCCTCTCTTGCGCCGTCACCACAGCCACCATCGACGACGGCTTGAACCGCCTGAAGTCTTTCCTGCAAACGCTCTGATCTCCTTGATTCGATTTCTTGCTCTGGCCCTGGTGCTGTTGCTGGCACCGGTGGCCCCTGCCCTGGCCTCCCAGGTGCTGCGCATCAGCGCGATCCCCGATCAAAACCCCGAGCGGCTCAACCGCCTCTATGGCCTTTTGGCCAAAGAGCTCAGTGATCAGCTCGGCGTGCCGGTGAAATACAAGCCCGTTGTGGATTACGGCGCTGCTGTCACCGGCTTCCGCCGCGGGGATCTGGATTTGGTTTGGTTTGGCGGGCTCACCGGGGTTCAAGCCCGCTTGCAGACCCCTGGCTCCAAGGTCATTGCGCAGCGGGATGTCGACGCCAAGTTCCGCTCGGTTTTCATTGCCAACCAATCGGCTGGTCTGAAGCCCTTCAGCGCTCAAAACGACCTGCAGCAACTCAAGGGCAAGCGCTTTGCCTTCGGCTCAGAGAGCTCCACCTCCGGCCGTTTGATGCCCCAATACTTCCTCGCTCAGGCAGGGGTAACCCCGAAAGACTTTGCCTCTGGCCGCCCGGGTTTCAGCGGCAGCCACGACGCCACCCTTGCGCTGGTGCAAAGCGGCGCCTATCAAGCCGGTGCCCTCAATGGCCAGGTGTGGGATAGCCGCCTGAAGGAAGGCAAGGTCGACACCAACAAGGTGGTGCTCTTGTGGCGGACTCCGCCCTATGCCGACTACCACTGGATCGCCCAGGGCAATTTGGATCAGCGCTTCGGTGCTGGTTTCACAGGCAAGCTGCAGCAGAGCTTGCTCAACCTGAGCCCAAGCCAGCCGCGCCAAAAAACCATCCTGGAGCTGTTTGCGGCAGGACGGTTCATTCCGGCCAAGGATGCTGATTACGCCAACATCGAGGCGGTGGGTCGATCGCTCGGCAAGATCCGCTGATGCTGGAGCTGAGGGATGTCACGGTTCCAGGGCGTGAGCGCCCGCGGCTCCGTGGCCTCAGCCTCAGCCTCAAACCGGGGGAGTGCGTTGCCCTGGTGGGTGCCAGCGGCGCAGGGAAAAGCACCCTGCTGGCTGTGGCCAATGGATTGATTCAGCCCACAAGCGGATCGGTGCAGTGGTTTGGAGAACAGCGGCTGCGCCGCCGCATGCGCTCGCGCATCGGCACGCTCTGGCAAGACCTGCGCTTGATCGAAGGACTCTCGGTTCAGCACAACCTCAACACCGGCCGCCTAGCGGCCTGGTCGTGGTGGCAGGTGCTGCTCAACCTGCTGCAGCCCTTGGAGTCTCGCCCCTGCGCTGAAGCGCTCGCCCAGGTGGAACTGGACGCATCACTGCTGCCCTTGCCCCTGAGCTCGCTCTCGGGTGGGCAGCGTCAGCGGGTGGCCTTGGCGCGGTTGCTGCGTCAAAACGCGGAGTTGCTGTTGGCCGATGAACCCCTCGCCCAGCTCGATCCGCCCTTGGCACGGCGCTTGTTGCAGTTGCTGTTGGGGTTGGCAATGCCTCCGCGGGGGTTGTTGATGAGCCTGCACCGCTCCGATTGGTTGGAGGGTTTTGATCGGGTGGTGGGCCTGCGCCACGGCGAACTGTTGTTCGACTGCTCTCCAGAGGCGCTGTCGGCCGCGGATTTGGAGCAGCTCTATTCATGAGCCCCGCCGGCCAGCTGCTGCTGCCTGCGCTAGTGCTGTTGCCGTTGCTGGCGCTCTTGCCAGGCGCTTGGCATGGCGGCGGCTTTGATTTGATCGGCCAGTTTCTACTGGCGGCTGTTCAGCCCAGCACCGATCCAGCCTTAATCGTCGCATCGCTCAGGGGAATCGCCGTCACCGTGGCGGTGGCCCTGTGGTCGTGGCTGTTCAGCTTGTTGCTTGGCGTGATCGGCGGTGTTCTCTCCGCTGAGGTGGTGAGCCGCACCCTTTGGGGCTGCAGTTGGCCAGCGCTGCTGCTGCGCCGCTTGCTCGCGATTCCGCGCTCGTTGCATGAGCTGCTGTGGGGCTTGATCCTGCTGCAGCTGCTCGGCTTGCATCCCGCTGTGGCGGTGCTGGCCATTGCTCTGCCCTATGGAGCCTTGTTTGCCCGTGTGGTGGCCGAACAGCTCGATGGCTTGCCGCGCCGCAACCTTGAGGCGTTGCAGTTGGCGGGTGCGCCGGCTCCCGCAGCATTGTTGATGGCGCTCTCGCCGCCGCTTTGGCCCCAGCTGCTCAGCTATGGGGGCTACCGGCTTGAGTGCGCCTTGCGCTCAGCCACCCTGCTGGGGGTGTTTGGCCTTGGGGGCATTGGCGCTGATTTGCGCTTGGCTCTGCAGTCACTGCAGTTCCATGAGGTGTGGACCAGCCTCTGGCTGTTGGCCGCGGTGATGCTGGCCCTCGAGCTGGCGCTGGCGCGTTTGCGGCAGCGCTGGCAAGAGCCCAACCGCGAATTGCTCGTTGGCTTCGCCGCCTTGCTGCTGCTGTTGCTGCCGTCATCGCAGTGGTTGGAGTTGCGCTGGCAGGTGCTGTTCTCCCCCTGGCAATGGCCGGAGGTGCTGCCCCTGTGGGACCCCAACGGCTGGCTGCAGGACTGGCCGCAGTTGATTGGCAGCACGCTGCTGCTCACCGCCTTGGCGGCTTTGCTCGCGGTGGCTCTATTGCCGTTGTTGCTGTTGCTGTTGGGGCCAGGGCGTTGGCCGCGCTTGTTGCTTTCGGCTTGCGGTTTGCTGGCGCGTTTGCTGCCGCCGCCGTTAACGGCTCTGTTACTGCTGTTTGTGTTGCAGCCCGGGCTGTTGCCGGCGGTGTTGGCGCTGGGTATTCACAACGCCGGCATCTTGGGGCGCCTTGGCTTGGAGGGGCTGGATGCCTTGCCGCCGCAGCCGGCCCAGGCGCTACGGCTGGCTGGCAGCAGTCCGCGGCAGGTGTTGCTGGTGGCTGGCTTCAACGGCATCGGCCGCAGCTATCTGAGTTTTGGCGCTTACCGCGCCGATGTGATCCTGCGCGAGAGCGTGGTGGTGGGCCTGGTGGGCGCCGGCGGTTTGGGGGTGGTGCTGCTGGAGTCGTTGAGTTCGTTTGCCTGGGGCGAGGTGTTGCCGGTGTTGGTGGTGTATGCGGTCCTCACCTTGGTGGGCGAACAACTGGCTGATCTCTATCGCCGCCGCTTGCTCAGCGGTCCGCTCCCACGGGAGGGGTGCTCCCCCCTCGCAAACAGCTAATCAACACCGGGTGCTGCAGCTGAGCTTGAAGGTCAGAGCTCAATTGCACTCTGATGACCACATCTCAAGCGCCAACACCCGAGCTGTTGGCCTTGCATCGCCGCTACGGCCAGAGCCGTTGCCTCAAGCTTCGCAACCGGCTTGTTGAAGCCCACCTCAATCTCGTGCGGCAGCAGGCCGCCCGCTTTTCCCAGGCCAGCAGCGCCTGCTACGACGACCTGTTTCAGCAGGGCTGCTTTGGGCTGCTCGATGCTGTCCAGCGCTACCAACCGCAGCGCGGCTATGCCTTCAGCACCTATGCGGTCACGTTGATTCGCGGCCAAATGCAGCACTACCTGCGTGACCGGCACCATCTGATTCGCTCCCCTTGGAGGCTGCGTCAGCTGTTGAGCCGTTGGGATCAGCTGCAAAATCAGCGCCAGCAAGCCGGTCTGCCGCCTCTGGATCGGCGCGGCCAGGCCCGCAGCCTGGGCTGCCCGGTTGAGCGCCTGCAGATGGCGTTGCAGATGCGCGAAGCCTTGAACCTGCGGTCATTTGATGCCGCTGGCGATGGCATGGCCTTCGAGCCTGTCGATCGGCGCCCCACCCCAGAAGCGCGCTTGGCGGAAGCGGAACTGGAGGAGTGGATCGAGGCCCACAGCCCGGATGATCAATTCCTGTTGCGCGGCGTGATGCACCAAGGCCTTAGTCAGCGCCAATTGGCACGGCAATTGGGTTGGCCGCCATGCCGCGTGAATCGGCGCCTGCAGCAACTGCGTCAGCAGGCAGCCCTGCAATTCAGCGCAACACCACCATCGCGGCCGCGGCGGCAATGGCCGTCATCAGGGCATTAACCCCTTCATTGCTGAGCCAAGGCAGCTGAGGCTGCAGTTCACTGCCGATCAAGCTCTCCACCAAGGTGGCGAGCCAGGCGATCACGCTGATCGGCAGCAGCAGCTCCCACCCCACGAGCGACAGGCTGCAACCAATCAGGCTGAACACAGCAGCACCAGCCAGGCTGGCGAGGGTGCCTTCCAAGCTCACGGCGCCTTCGGTGCCTGGGGAAACCACTTGCAATCGGCTCAAGCTGATGGTGGTGCGGCCCCAGCGTTTGCCGATTTCACTGCCGCAGGTGTCGCCGAGCTTGGCGGCAAAGCTGGCCACAAAACCCACGAGCAAAAGATGGGTTGGTGCTCCAGGCAGTTGGCTCAGCAGCGCTAATGCTGCGCCTGTGGCCGCTGAGCCCCAAACGTTCTCAGGGCCCCGCCGGCCGCCACGGGCTTCTGCGATCCCGAGTTCCGCCTTGCGGGCAAAGCCCAACTTGGTGACTGCCGAGCCAAGGGCCAGATACAGCACCACCGCCAGCCAGCCCCGCCAGCCCAGCGTGGCCCCCAGCAGCGTTCCCAAGGCCCAGGCATGCCACCAGCCGCTGCGCGTCAGCACCGGCACACGCGTGACCGGCAGGATCAGGCCGGCATTGATCAGGGCACTGAAGCCCCAGGCCGCTACGGCCCCCATGGCGATGGCTCAAAACCGCTCCAGTCAAGCGGGGCAGCAACTGAAACTGAAGCAAACATTTGAATAAGAAGAGATTGTGTGTCGGTTAAGACACTGCTTATCAGTGTGAGCTATCAATATTGGTTGATGTGTTGAATGACACGTCTCATCAGGAGGAGGAGTGAGCGACAAGGTCGCTACGGCCGCTTGGGATGAGTGTCTGGTTGAAGTGGCTGGTCCACCGGCTGGTTGGTGGTATGTGCGGCCTGTTCCCAGGGCGCTGCAACAAAGCTTGGGTCGGCGTTCCATTCGCCGCTACCTCGCGCCGACCTTGGTTCAAGCCCACCGCCTGGCGGCCGATGTGCATGAGCAGGTGGAGCGTTTGCTGGGCCTCAGCGCCGGAGAGCTTCAGCTGCGTGGGCGTGAAATTCGCCTGGTGGCCCGCGAGTGTGCCCGCCGCTGGCGTGAGCGACTCTCCGCTGCAGCTCTGCCCGCCCCAAGCCGCCCTGATGAATCCGAGCTGGTGGAGCTGTTGATGAATGGCTTCCGCAGTCGCGGATTGGTGCTTGAGGAGCCAGATTTTTTGGAGGCTCGCGAGGCGTTTCTGGCCCAGCTCGCCAGGCCTTTGCCGCCGCTGCCGGCTCCCCGCCATCGCCCCAACACCGTGGCGGGTTGGGTAGCCGCGCGTCAGCGTTTGCGGCCTGTTAGTGCCAGCACGCGCCTGGCCTGGCAGCGGGAGTTGCGGCGGCTGCTGGCCTTTAGCGAGGTCAGCCTGCCTGGGGCGATCACCGAAGGCGCTGCCTTCCGCTGGCGCAACCATGTGCTGAGCAGCGTCAGCCTCGCCACAGCCCAGCGCCGGTTGAGCCTGATTGATGCCTTTTATGCCGATGCGCTGCGTTCGGCCCTGGTGGAGCACAATCCCTTCTCGCCTTTGCCGCCGCTGCAGGCCAGCAGCCTCCCCTTGCGGCCTCTCAATGCTGAGCAGTTGCAACAGCTCGACCACGAGCGCCAAGGCGATCCCATCTATGCCTTGGTTCGTTGGCTTGGCTTAAGGCCAAGCGAAGCAGCTGAGCTGCGGCCCATCGATTGGTCTTCGATTGATGGCAATCCGGTGCTGTGGATTCGTTCAGGTCGCTTGGTTCAGCAGCGCTGTCTGCAGATTCCCGAGCCCTTGATGCCGCTCTGGCAGCAATGCAGCGGGCCTGGCGAGGCTCCTCTCTGGGCTGAGTTGCCTGATGTGACCCCGCAGCTGTTGGCACGCCGCTGGGCTGATGGTTTGCGGCGCCAGAGCTTTTGCAATGCCACCGCCCTGCGCCAAGAGTGCGCCCGCCAGTGGCGTCAGCAGGGTGTTTCAGAGGTGGTGGTGCGTCAGCTGTTGGGTGCGTCCAAGAGCACGCGGATGTTGCACTGCCCAACGGAAACCACACAGCCGGCTGTCTGAGCCTGATAATCAGCGCTGGCCTTGGTGAGAGCTGTGGTGCTGGACAAGCTGCTGGGTGGTGAGCGCAAGCCTTTTTTGGTGCTGTCAGAAGAGAGCAGCACCGATGTGGTGATTGCCCCCACCAGGCCTGAAGAACCAGAGACCGATGAAGCTGGCGCAGCTTTAGAGGCGCCCATCCTGTTTGCAGAGGGTGTTGCAACAGCGCAGCCAGCTGCACCTCAATCCAATCCCGCAGCCACCAAAGCCCAGCCGGCTGCTTCCCAAGCGCAGCCCAAGGCCAGCCCCGCCCAGCCGGAAAAAGCGCTCACCACCGCCGAGTTGCTGGCTGCTGAGCGCTCGCAGAAACAAGAGGCTCCGGTGCGCAGCACCGAAACCTTTGCGGCTGAATTGCTCAATCCCGCCAACGCCTTGCCCCGCCGCCGCCGCCGCCCCGGCGCTGCTTTGGCTGGCTTTAAAGAGATGGTTGGGAATCTCTCGCGCTGAGCCGTTGCCTGTGGTGTTGCATCAGGGCCAAGGCGCTGATCGCCGCGGTTGAAGCTCGCAAGATATTGGGCCCCAGGCTCACGGGCTGCCAACCGTGATCGGCCGCTGCTTGCCGCTCTTGGGGCGTCCAGCCCCCTTCTGGCCCACAAGCCAACTGCCAGCGTTGGACCTGGGGGGCTGTTTCCAGCACCTCAGCTAAGAGCGGCACGCCGGCTTCGCGGGTCACGCCAATGCAGCGCAGCTCGCCTTCGGCCTTGGCTTGGCTCAAGCCATCGATGGCGCTGGAGACCGGCTGCAGTTGCGGCAGCCAGAGCCGTTCGCACTGCTCACAGGCTTCCTGCAGCTGGCTTTGCCAACGCTGGGGGCGTTGGCCCTTGGGTTCCACAACTGAGCGTTGGGCCTGCAGCGGTTTGAGCTGATCGACGCCGAGCTCGCAGGCCATGCGCACAACAACCTCAAAATCACGGCGGATCAAGCCCATCAGCAACACCAGCTCGGGTTGCTGGGGTGGTTGCTGCTCCAGCTGCGCCCCTTGTTGCGCCCATCCGTTGCGGCGCAGCTCGGCCTGATGCAAGCCGCCCTGTCCATCAACGATGGCAAAGGGGCTGCCCGGCCGCAGCCGCAGCACTTTTTCGAGGTAGTGGCGCTCATCGCTGGTGAGTTCCACATCCTGTCCGCAACCCGCGAGGCGCTGCGGTTCGATCAGGACACGGCGCAGTTCAGCCATGACGCGCTGGTGAACTCAGTCTTCAAAAAAACGTTCATCGCCAGCTTCCGCTGGCCAGTCCTCATTGATGCCGCCCACCCGAAGCTCAAGGATCTCGACGTACTCGCGATTGATGCTGTGCAAGCCATTGATCAGTGCATCGAGGCCCACCCCATCGCTGGTGCCCAGATCACACCAAATGCGCGCCCAGTTGTCCTTGTATTCCATATCGCCGATGTTGTGCATCAACGCATTGGAGCTGCCGCTGACGCTCTCGTTGTCGTAAGCCATCCAGCTCACATCAGCGCCTTGCTCATGCACCTGCAGGTTCTCCGCGTTGAAGCTGCCGAGGCGCCCGAGGTAATACCAGCTGTTGAACAGCTCTTCGATGTATTGGCGTTCGCCTTGCCCCGGTGGGTTGGGAAACCGCAACCAGAACCAGCAATCGAAAGCGTCGAATTCGCGAAATTGGACGTCCATGGCATCAAGCTAGGTCTCTGTGCGGCGAGGACACCACAGGGTGCTGGAGCTTGATCAGGTTGCTTATCACCCGGCGGCAGCCGAGGCCGCGATCCTTCGTGGTGTGAGTTTGCAGCTGTCTGCTGGGCGCCCGGCCTTGGTGGTGGGCCGCAGCGGCAGCGGCAAAACAACGTTGCTGGAGTTGATCGCTGGCTTGGCCAGCCCGGATCAGGGGCAGATCAGCTGGCAGGGGTCCCCCACCACCGCCCGGCAACGGCGCTGGCTCAGTGGTTTGGTGTTCCAATTCCCCGAGCGCCATTTCATTGGTTTGACGGTGGGCCAAGAGCTCAAGTTGGGGCACCGTCGCCTCAGCTCTGAACGCTTGCAGCAGGCCTTAGCCCAAGTGGGGTTGGCCGGTTTGCCATTGACCCAGGCGCCCGAACGCCTCAGTGGCGGTCAGCAGCGGCGCTTGGCTCTGGCTGTGCAGCTGCTGCGTGAGCCAGGCATCTTGTTGCTCGATGAGCCCACGGCCGGTCTGGATTGGTCGGTGCGTCAGGAGATGGTGAGCCTGGTGGGCGAGCTGGCCCGCGACCGGCTGGTGCTCATCGTCACCCACGAACCGGAGGGGTTTGATTCTGTGGCTGGGGCCTCCCACCTCCTGCAGCAAGGACGCTGCGTACCATTCAGCCTTTCGCGCGCTCCCCATGGCTGATCGGTTGGTGCGTGCCATGGCTGCAGGGGGTGGCATTCGTCTGGTGGCGGTGTCCACCACCGAGACCAGTCGCATCGCCCGTGAGCGCCATCAGCTCTCGTTTTTGGCCAGTGCCCTGCTAGGTCGGGCCATGACCGCTGGCCTGCTGCTGGCGAGCTCGATGAAGGTGGCCCATGGCCGGGTCAACCTGCGAACCCAATCCGATGGGCCCCTCAAAGGGCTGAGCGTGGATGCCGGCCGAGATGGCCGGGTGCGCGGTTACGTGGGGAACCCCAGCTTGGAGCTGGATCTCGTTGGCGACCCTGCCCGCTTTGACTTCAAGCAAGCCCTGGGCACGGGCTATCTGAATGTGATGCGCGATGAGGGCCAAGGGCCCCCTTACAGCAGCACGGTGGAGTTGGTGAGTGGCTGCATCGGCGAAGACGTGGCCTCTTATCTGCTGCATTCCGAACAAACCCCCTCAGCGGTGTTTGTCGGAGAACGCATCGATTCCAGCGGCATCCTCTGCAGTGGAGGTGTGTTGGTGCAGGTGCTGCCCAAGGCAGCCCGTGAGCCTGCCTTGGTGGCGTTGCTGGAAGACCGCTGCCGCGAGATCACTGGTTTTTCCCAGCGGCTGCAGGCTTGCGAAGGGGATTTGCGCGCCTTGCTGCGCGATGTGTTCCCCGATCTCGACCCTGAGGTGCTGGCCGATGAGCAGGCGGAGCAGCATGTGGAGTTCTTCTGTCCCTGCACGCGAGAGCGCAGTGAAGGTGCCCTCGCTCTGCTGGGCGCCGAGGAGCTCGCCGACATGATCGAGAAGGACAACGGAGCTGAGCTCACCTGCCACTATTGCGGCGAGGTGTATCGCTTCAGCGCCGAGGAGTTGGCAGCGCTGATTGAAGCGCTGCCCCAATCGGCTTGAGTTAGCTCAGCAGCAGGCTGATCGGGCCCATGCCAGCGGCTTGGCGTCGCTCTTGCTCCAGGCTCTTCTCATAGAAGGCCTTGAGGTCTTGGTGTTTTTTGACTGGCTGGCCGTAGAAGCTTTTCGACTGCAGGGTGGGCAGTGAGGCCCATTCAGGAGCCAGCTTGGCCAGCAGTTGCGGTGTCAGCTCTCCTTGATCAGCCATCGCCAGGGCATCACGGCGCTCAATCAAGAACAGGGCGGCCTGGTCCTGGTTGCTGGGGCCGAAATCACCCAGTCCCAGCTTGCGGGAGGCCATCTTCCAAGTGCCAGGCAAAAACTGATAAGCACCGGCCGCAGCGCTGGTGTAGCGCTTAACGATCACCTTTTCGGGATGCTTCGCAAAGCTGCTGAAGGTGGAGCCTCCGTAGAGCACCCGGTAGCCCACATCAGAGCCCTTCTTCCAGGTGCCTTCGGCAAAACGAATGGTGTTGAGCAGTGCTTTGCGCTCGGGGGTCAGCACATAACTCGGGCGTGCTTGATCCTGAGGCGCAGTCAGAACCCGCGCGGCCATGGAGGATTGCAGGTAGGAGGCACTTCCTTCGGTGGTGATGACCAGAGCGCCACTGAGGGCGCAGAAGCTCAAGCCAAGACCAGATCGCAGAGTGAGGGCCAGATCCATGCAGTCGCTGTTAATCGACGGACCGCCAGTGTTTCGAATTAACGGTTGTTTACGCTTCGCCGAGCGGAAAGGGTTGCCAACCGAGATCGCCGTCCTAGCGGAATCCAGATAAGGCCCAAGACGCGCAAGTCGCAGTCTGCGACTGAGTTGAGAAAAAGGGCTTTAGAGCCTGAAAGTTTGATGAGGGCGCCCGCCGAAGCGCCCATCCATTACCTCTGTTTATCTTTGCTTCAGAAACTAATTAGCTGTCGCGGGTCTGGCGAAGCCCATGGCCTCTTGAACCCGTTGCAGGGTTTGCTCGGCCACCGCGCTAGCCCGTTCCCGCCCCGCTGCCAGCACCTGATCGAGGCCGCTGCGGTCAGCACTGATTTCGCTGTAACGCTGCTGAATCGGCCTGAGGGCCTCCACCGTGGTCTCGGCGAGTAGGGGTTTGAAGCGTCCCCAGCCCATCTCGGCGCATTCGCTGGACACCTGCTCACGGCTCTGGCCGCTGAGCAGCGCATAGAGCCCCAGCAGGTTGTCGGCCTCAGGGCGCTCAGGGTTGCCGAATTCCAAGCCCATCACCGGGTCTGTTTTGGCGCGCTTGATCTTCTTGGTGATCAGCTCCGGTGGATCGAGCAGGTTGATCCGCGCCCCCTCGTTGGGATCGCTTTTGCTCATCTTGGCGCTGCCATCGGTGAGGCTCATCACACGGGCCCCCTCTTTCATGATCATCGGTTTGGGGACCTTGAGTACCGGCGTCTCCTCGCTGCCAAAGCGGCTATTGATCCGCTGCTGCGCAATGTCTCGGGCGAGTTCGAGGTGCTGTTTTTGATCTTCGCCAACCGGCACTTGGTCGGCGTCATAGAGAAGGATGTCGGCGGCCATCAACACCGGGTAATCCAGCAGGCCCACGGACACGTTGTCGCCCTGTTTGACGGCCTTTTCCTTGAACTGGATCATCCGCTCAAGCCAGTTCAACGGCGTGACGCAGTTGAGGAGCCACGCCAGTTCCGCGTGGGCGGGCACCTGGCTTTGCACGAAGACAGTGGCCTGCTCCGGATCGATGCCGCAGGCCAAATAGAGCGCTGCCGTGGAGCGCGTGTCGGCGGCGAGTTGCTTCGGGTCGTGGGGGACCGTGATGGCATGCAGATCCACGACACAAAAAAAGGTGTCGTGGCTGCGTTGTAGATCCACCCAATTGCGGATGGCTCCAAGCCAGTTGCCGAGATGCAAAGACCCTGTGGGCTGAACGCCCGACAGCACCCTGGGTCTTGCCATCAGGCCTCCGCTTCGTTGCTGGTGGCCTCGGTGGCAGCTTCAGTGCTGGCTTCGTCGCTTGCGGCAGCTGGCTCAGTGGTTGCCTCAACGTCAGCTGTCACTGCAGGTTCTTCCGCAGCGGGCTCTTCAGCTGCGGGTTCGGGCTCAGGCTCTGGAGCCGCAGGCTTGCTGGGACGGGCAAAGGGGTTAGGGCGTGCATCGCGCTGGCCCTGGCCATCGCCGCCACGGCGTTCGCCGCGGGGGGGACGGCCGCCACCGCTGCGCTTCTGCTGGCTGATCACCTCATCAAGGGCCCCCTGCTCCAGCAGATCAGCCATGGTGCGCAGGGAGAAACCCAGCACGGCCACGGTGGAGCGCAGTTGAAAGGCTTCTTGCAGCGTGCGGGCCGCCTGCAATTCGTTATCGCTTAGGCGGATCCGGAAGCCGCCAGCACCATCGCGCTGGCCTCCTTGGCGAGAGCGCCCGCGTCCTCCCTGTTCCCGATCCTGATCGGCCATCAACCCTGCCCGTTGCAGCGGCTCAGTTTGGCCTATCGCCGGTCGTTTTGGGCAGCCAGTGACAGCTCAGCCGTTGTTTGCCGTCGCGGCGCGGCAAGACCAAAAGTGGCAATTCAGGCTTGCCGCTGTGGAGAGTGCGCCGGTAGCGCTCGATCAAGGTGAGGTAGTCCTCAAGACTCCACAGGCAACTGGGCTGCTGTTGTTCTTGCCAGAAGCGGCGCAGGGCCCGGTGGCAGGCCTCAGGGCCAAAGTCTTGCCAGCACAGTTGTTCGGCTTCATCGGCCGGCATTCCTTGCTCCAGCAGCGACTGGAAGCGCACCAACTCCGGTGCGTGGGCTGAGCTGTCCACAGGGAATCGCCCCAGCAGCGCATCAATGCTGAGGATGTCCAGCTGCAGCCAGCTGCGATCCAACACGGGGACAGGCAGGTCGCCATCCCAGCTCGGTGCGTCCAGCAGGATCTCCCAGCAGCGTTTCAGCTGAAGGTGCAACCGGGGTAGCGGCGGAAGTGGCGATGCCATCGTTCCCAAGGTAAAAACAACGTCCATCCCTTGCGAGGGGTCTTAGACAGGGGCTGTCAACGCCGTTTCATGCCGATCCCCGCGCTTGCTACTCGCCCTTGGCTGAAGCCAGCCCTTGTGGGCTCAGCCCTGCTGGGGGGTGGAGTGGTGCTTGGTGATCTTCTCCATGGCAGCGCCAGCTCCCTCGGCTTATTGGCGGCGGCTTCCGCTGGGCTCTGGTGGATCGGCGGCCGGCGCCAACAGCCGCAAGACCGGCTGCCCCAATCCCCTCAAGCCTTGCTGGTCCATTGCCGCGCCTTGCTGGAGCAATTCGACGCCCTTGAGCTGCCCTGCCAGCACCATCAGCAGCAACTCCAGCAGCTTGAGCAGCTTGGCGAGCGCCCGGATCGCCACGTTGTGCTGGCCGGAGCCAGCGAATTGGAATTGGTGGAGCTGCTGAAGCAGAAGCTGCCATCCAGCGCTCCGCTTCAGTTGCACCTGGCCAAGAGCCTGCCACTGGCCCCTGAGCGCTGGGCCTGGCCTGAGCAGCTGCTGCGGGCGGATTTGGTCATTTATGCCTTGGCTGCTGCACCCAGTGCTGCCGATCTGCGCTGGTTGGAAGCGGCGCCTTTGGAGTTACCCCTGCTGGTGCTGGGTCCTGCTGAGGGCAGCGTGGAGCAGATGGCTGCTTGGTCGTCGCAGTTGGGTTCCCGTTTTCAGCTCTGGCAGCGCAATGAAGCTCTGCCGATCTCGCTTCCGTCGCTCGCGCGCCAACGGCAGCAGACCCAGTTGCGTTGTTTGCGTCAGCTGCACGGGCAATGGCAGGCGGAATTGGAGGCTGAGCGCCGTCAGCGCCTGCAGCCGCTGGTGGTGCGCAGTCAATGGATTGTGGCGGCGGCTGTGTTTGCTTCGCCGCTTCCCTCCGCTGATTTGTTGCTGAGTGCGGTGATTAATGGCCTGCTGCTCAAGGAGATGGCGGCGCTCTGGCGTTGCCAGTGGACCAGTGAGCAATTGCAAGCTGCAGCGATGGAACTGGGCCGCTGCGCCCTGAGTTTGGGGGCCCTGGAGTGGGGCAGCCAGGCGTTGGCTGGGTTGCTCAAGCTCCATGGCGCCACATGGCTCGTTGGCGGTGCCCTCCAGGCCTTGGCGGCGGCTTATTTCACGCGGGTGCTAGCTCGGGCGATGGCGGATTACTTGGCTTTGGCTGCTGGCGTTCCCGACAGCGAGTTGACCCAACTCAAAGCCCGCCTGCCGGTGATTGTTGCTGAGGCGGCTGAACAAGAGCGCTTGGATTGGAATGGCTTTGCCGACCAAGCCAGCAGCTGGTTCAAGCAACATTCCTCAACGTCGCTAAATATTAGTTAACACTCGGGGATTCAAAGGATCGGTCTCTTTACATCCCTTAAAAAACTTGAGTAACTTTATTTGTCTTAGCGATTCCGTTTGCGTACTTTGTTAGGGCTGCCATTCCTTGGCTGCATACATCCAAAATCACACTGTCCTCATGTCCACCGCAGTTCGCAGTGGTCGCCTGAGTAGCTGGGAAAGCTTCTGTCAGTGGATCACCAACACCGACAACCGCATTTATGTGGGTTGGTTCGGCGTCCTGATGATCCCCTGCCTCCTGGCCGCGACCATCTGTTACATCATTGCCTTCATCGCCGCTCCCCCGGTTGATATCGACGGCATCCGTGAGCCTGTTGCTGGCTCCTTCCTGTACGGGAACAACATCATTTCTGGTGCTGTTATCCCCTCCAGTAATGCCATTGGCCTGCACTTCTATCCCATCTGGGAAGCGGCAACTCTTGATGAGTGGCTGTACAACGGCGGCCCTTATCAGCTGGTGGTTTTCCACTTCCTGATTGGTATTTCGGCCTATATGGGTCGTCAGTGGGAACTCTCCTACCGCCTGGGCATGCGCCCTTGGATCTGCGTCGCTTACAGCGCTCCGCTGTCTGCAGCGATGGCTGTTTTCCTGG
>CAJWAH010000010.1 GCA_913020095.1 uncultured Synechococcus sp. | reverse complement strand
CGGAACAACAACCCCTGCGCCAGTACGAGGAACTGCTCGCGTCTTGGTTTTTTCGTTGGCCATCGACTAGTTTTGCGGCCTTGAGCCGGCGGTTGGCCCAGGGCTGGTTGCTGCTTCTGCCGATCACCTTGTTGGTGGCGACCGGCAGCATTCCATTGCGTCACGATGTGCCGCGGTTGTTTGCTGCTGGGGCTGTGTCCGCCTTGGTGCTGCCTTTGCTGCTCTTGGTGCGGCAGTGGCTGGGTTGGACCTATGTGCATCGCCGCTTGATGCGTGAGCGCATCACCTATGAGGAATCGGGTTGGTACGACGGGCAGGAGTGGGAGAAGCCCTTGGAGTGGCGTGAAAAAGATCTGTTGATTGCTCAGCATCAGGTGAGGCCTGTGTTGGGCCGTTTGCTGCGGGCTATCAGTGTTCTGGCTGCGCTACTGCTGTGGGGCGCCAGCCTCTGCCAGGCTCTTTGAGATCGGCACCGGCGCATGACGTCATCGATGGGTCTTAGTGGTTCCAGCCTTGCGGGCCATCCCCCGCTGGAGGTGCGGCTGCTGCGCGATGGCATGAGCGAATCGGTGCACCGTGTCCATGCCGTGGTGTGTGACCAGCGCGGCCGCCTGTTGATGCGCGCTGGCGATGCCCAGCATTTGAGTTTTATCCGTTCGGCGCTCAAGCCCTTTCAAGCGCAGACTTTTGTCTCCAGTGGTGCCCTCGATGCCCAAGGGGGCGCGGAGCGGGCGATGGCGATTGCTTGCGCCTCCCACGATGGCGGCAAGGACAAAGCCCGTGAAGCTTTTCAGATCCTCTGGCGGGCCGACATCGATGCATCGATGTTGCGCTGTCCGGTGCCAGCAGGCAAAGAGAGCCCGTTGGAGCACAACTGCTCGGGCAAGCATGCGGCGTTTCTGGCCAGTTGCCGGCGGATGGGCTGGCCATTGGAGGGCTACCTCAACCAAGATCACCCATTGCAGCAAGAGCTGTTTGGTCGCATCGCTGAGCTGCTGGGGCTGCCCAAAGATGAGCTGATCATCGCCAGCGATGACTGCGGCGCCCCCACCGTGCAGCTCCCCTTGAGTCAGATGGCGCTGCTATTTGCCCACCTTGGTGCTGGAACGCTGCCCAACCTCGAGCGTTTGGTGCGCGCGATGCAGGCCCACCCTGAGCTGGTGGCAGGTGATGGTCGTTTTGACACCGAGCTGATGCGCCGCAGCTTGGACATGCTGATCAGCAAAGGCGGGGCTGAGGGGATTCAATGCCTGGCCCGTGTGGGCGAAGGCCTTGGTTTGGCGATCAAGGTGGAAGACGGTGCGAGCCGCGCCAAGCGTGCGGTGGCTTTGCACCTGTTGCGTCAGTTGGATTGGCTCACGCCCACCGCTTTGGAGGAACTGGAGCAGCAATTCATGATTCCGATGGCTGGTCAGCGGCTTGAGGTGATCGGCGAATTGGTTTGATTGGTTGCCAACTGTCGCCGTTGTCACCTAAGTTTTGGTTTCGGTTGCCGCGGGGTAGAGCAGCCTGGTAGCTCGTCGGGCTCATAACCCGAAGGTCGGGAGTTCAAATCTCCCCCCCGCCACCAATTCCTTCGACCGCTCCTTCTGGGGGCGGTTTTTTATTGGCTCAGTCCACCAGGTGCGTGCGGATCGCTTCTGCTGCGCTGGCCGTTCGGTTGCGCACATGCAGCTTGTGAATGATGGCTTGCACGTGTTGCCGTGCTGTGACATCGGCGATGTGTAGTCGACGTCCGATTTCGCGGTTGCTCAGGCCTTCGCACACCAGCTCGAGCACGTCGATTTCACGCTCGCTGAGATCGGGCACTTCACTGGGACTGTCGCCCGTGAGGATGTGCAGCAGTAAGGGGTCGATGTAAGCGCTGTTGTTGACGATGGCTTCCAAGGCGTGGCGAATCACCTTGGGCTGAAACCCCCGTTGGCAGAGCAGCACATTGGGTTTGCAGCGCACCGCTTGCTTAATCACCTGCCTGTTGAGCACTTCCAAGGTCAGGATCGTGCGGATCGCTCGACCCTGGGCTGCCTGCTGCTGGATGCCAGCCAAGAGCTCAAGGCCGCTGCTGTCATCGAGCACCTCGCTGATCATCACCAGCACAGAACCTGATTGGCCCTCCAGCAGTTCCAGGGTGTCGCTCGCTGTGGTGCAGACCCCCAGCAGATGGTTCGTGCCACCAGTGTTCTCTAGGGCAATGCAGGTGGCCAAAGACATGGCAAGCGGCTTGTGGCCGCATGCCACCAGCACTTTGTGATTCCAAGCCTCGAGCGAGATCAGATCGCTGAGATCGGCGATGTGCTGGTTGGCATCAATGCGCATCTCAGCTTCGCAAGCGTTTGAGCTGCTGATGGCACCGCGGTGTCGGCAGCTGGATCACACACTTTTGATAGCAACGTCCTAACGAGCCAGCTGCCGCCGGATACCTTCCGCTGCGGCTGCTGTGCGGCCTTGAACATCAAGCTTTTGCATGATCGTTTGCACATGCCCCCGGGCTGTTGAGCCAGCGATATGCAACCGCTGGCCGATCTGCTGATTGGTGAGACCATCGCAGAGCAGCTGCAGCACTTCGCACTCGCGGCGCGTGAGTTGCAGCGGATCTGGGTAGCGTTTGCTGGTAATCGCCATGGTTGCTCAGCTGGTGTGAAGAGTTGGGCTGGTGTGTGCGGAACGATCCAGCCCAGCCAGCTCCCCTGCATCCCACCGCTTCAGGAGCTGACGGATCCACTGAATGGGTTTTGTGTGACCACCTCGCGACTGAACCGTTGCGGTTGTTGTCAAGAGTCGTACGACTCACAACGACACAGCCCTAGAGACGTCGCTCTTCCAAAGCTGCGCTGAGCCGCTCCACAGCTTGCGCCAATTGCTTTTGGCTGTCCGAGGCAGGATCGGCTTTGGCGGTGCGGTGCCTGAGCCGCTCCACGCTTTTGACCACCACAAACACAACCGCAGCCACCACCACAAAGTTCAGCAGGGCCACCAACAGGTTCCCTGCTGGCCAACTCTCGATCGAATCAATGCCCAATTCGGCCATGGTGGGGTTGAGGGCTGCGGTGGTGAATAGCTCCACAACCGCTTGGACCACCTTGGTGAAGGCCGCGCCAATGATCACGGCCACGGCCAGATCAACCACGTTGCCGCGGTTGATGAAGTCAAGAAATTCGCGTCCGAGTCCTTTGCCCATGGGATTGCCCTACATGAACTCAGGATGGCGACTTTGCTGCTTGGTTTCAGGCAGCAACCGGTGTGGTGTGGAGCTGGATCATGATTTGCAGCTGCTCAGCCACCTCGAGCCAGTGCTGGCGTTCGCCCTCTGTTGTGGCGTCCGCTGCGCGCTGGATGAGTTGGCTGCGGCGCTCAGCCAGCTTTTCAATGAATGAAATGGTGTCTGACATTTCAACCATTATTCGCTCAGGCGAAATTATCAGAACCAACCAGAAATGGCGTTGATTTGTTGTTTCGAATCAGAACGTTGGATTCTGTGATGTTCAACTTGATGTTGCGTTACTTGTGTTGCGCTGACCGCAAGCCTTAGCGACTACGAATTCTTCAATGCATCCACCACCTCAGGGAAGTGCTCATCGAGGCAGTGGTCACAGACGCCATGGCTAAAGCCCATCGAGGTGGTGCGGCTGAGGTAGCTCTCCAGGTAGTCCCAGTCCCCTTCGGAATCACGCACCTTTCTGCAATAGGAGCAGATGGGGAGCACCTGTTGGCTGCTGGTGATGCTGCTCAAGCTGTTGAGCAGGCGCAGTGAGCGGCGGCGCAGTTCCAACAGGGTCACCACCTGCCGCGCCAGCGACTTCATCACGATCAGCTGCGCATCACTGAGTGCTCCCGGTTTGCGGTCAATCACGCAGAGGGTGCCGAGGCGATGTTCCGTGGGTGTTTCCAGTGGGAAGCCGGCATAGAGGCGAATCTTGGGATCGCCGCTGACCAGAGGGTTATGCCGAAAGCGTTTGTCGTTGAGGGCGTCCTCAATGATCATCGGCTCGGAATCGGCGATGGCATGGGCGCAAAACGACCAATCCCGTGGTGTTTCTCGTGCTTCTAAGCCAACGGTGGACTTGAACCATTGCTTCTCATCGCTCACCAAGCTCATCAGCGCAATCGGTGTGCCGCAGGTGATGGAAGCGATGCGGGTGATGTCGTCGTAACACTGCTCTGGTCGGGTCCCCAGCACGCGATATTCGGCTAGGGCTTGGAGCCTTTCTGCCTCATTGGCTGCCCGTTTGGCTGAGTAATACAGAGCCATCCAAAAACCTGAGGTTCATCCCTGAAAAGGGCCCTATGCCGGTGTTAATGGCGATCGGTATTGTCTGGCTCGTGAATTGTGGTTCGGGGATAAAACGTATTGATTGGCAATCAAATGTTTTGACCGCTGTTTAGCTAGCGGCAACATCACAGGAGCGGCTGAACAGGCCGTTCAAGTAGTGCTGGGCAACAGCGCTATCACTGCTGCCGTTTTGGAACAGGAAGCTGGCCAAGGCCGAGCTCACGAGTTGGTATTGATCCCACTGCGGGTTGGATTGCAGGAAGCCCTGCATGCTGCCGAACAGGGATTCGGGGATTTCGGCTTCCAGGCTGATGATTTCCTGACTCTGGTTGGCGTTACTGGTCTGACTGGTGCACCCGTCGTTCAACGTTGGCTCTCCGCTTGCCCAGTGATGAAGCCACACATCGGGGTGCTTCGTCAAAGGGTGTGCCATTAGCTACTCAGCCTCTGTCTCATCGCTGAGATTGCCCTCGCTAGCAGCGTCTGTATCAACCGAACATGACGACTTTCTGCTGGTTGAATCGCTTGGCCTCGAGCGTCAAGCGATTCGTTTGGACTGAGGCGATCTCCACAGAATGGCCAAATCAGGAGCTTTTCGACAGAAAACCTGTGGAAAGCCCCGCCAAGGCCTGGGGAAAAACCTCCCGAGCTGTGGAGAACAGGAAACGATTAGCAGGGCTAATGATTGTGGGTCTTATGAGACTGGCATGAGACCGCGACGAATGTGATCGTCAGATGCATGGTTTCTCTTCCGATTTGATCTGCATCGTGCGAGGCCCGAGGGGGTGATCGGCGTGGGGATAGATCGGGTGGTGATGACCATGGTCGTGACTGTGGTCATGACTGCCCTGGGGAAGCGGCACGCCATCGGGCTGGCAAGCGCCGGTGCATTCGTTTTCACAGAGTTGGCAGGGCTCATTGAGGCCCTCCACGTGGTGGTGGTGGCTGTGCTGGGGAGCGCCAACCTCGGTTTCAAAACCCAGCACCTGCTGACGGTATTTGCAGAGTGAGCAGTTCATGGCGGTGTCACCGCGAACCACCTCCGCTACCCGCTCAATGAAGGTGTCGATCACCAATGGGTGATCACCGAGGTAGCTGGCTTGCAGGAATTCCACCTCGGGATGGTCTGCGGCAACGCGTTCGCTGTGCTGCCGGATGCGGCTGACCAGCACCCCTGAAAACAAGAAATAGGGGAACACGATCACGCGCTTGAAGCCCAGCTTCACCACATGGCGTAGGCCAGGCTCCACCAAGGGGAAGGTGACACCGGAGTACACCGTTTCACCCCAGCCAAAGCCAAAACCCTCCACCAGCATCCGGGTCACCTTGGCGACATTGGAGTTGGCATCGGGGTCAGAGGAGCCGCGGCCCACCACCACCAGCAGGGTGTCGCTCAAGGGCACATCGCCGCTGGCCTGATCGATGGCCTCGCGGATGCGTGCCCCCGCCGCTTGGATCATCTTGAGGTCAACCCCCAGTTCGCGGCCGTAGTCGACCTGCAGGCCGGTCTCAGCGCTGTAGGTGTTCAGCACCGATGGGATGTCGTTCTTGGCGTGGCCAGCGGCAAACAGCATCCCTGGCACGGCCAGCACCCGCTGAACCCCTTGCTGCCTCAGCTTCTCGAGGCCATCGCGAAGGATGGGCCTGGCAAATTCCAAGTAGCCATGCTCCACCGGCAGTTGGGGGAGCTTGCGGCGCAGGCCATCAGCGAGCTTGGCAAATTCATCGACCGCCAAGCGATTCCGGCTGCCATGGCCGCAGATCAGTACGCCGAGTCCGTCTGCGCTGGTGAAGTCGTCCGCCATGGGGGGGCCTTACTGCAAGCGACGCTATCGCCTGGCTTTCTCTAGAGCCCGAGCCTCATGGTTTGTCCCGTTTGATGGCTGCTCACGCAGGCATCCATCACCTGCTGGCTGGCGAGCCCCTCCAGGAGCCCGGGCACCATGGGGCGCTGCTGGCGAACGGCCTCAGCCCACCAGCCGATCAGGCGGCTCACCGGGGCGATGCGGCCGTCCTCCCAGCTGCGAGCAAAGCTCAAGCTTGGATCCTGAGGCAGGGGTGCCAACCCCTCACCACCCTTGGATCCCTGCAAGGCAAAGCCATGGACGTAGTCGCTCTGATTGCTGGACCCCAGCACCAGCGTTCCCTCTGAGCCGTAGAGCTCCATCCAGCAGCCGCGTCCCTGGCGGGCGGTGGAGGCCAAGGCGATTTGGGCTGAAAGCTGTTGGCGCGCCCCTGGCCACTGGGGTTCGAGTTGCAGTTGGGTAAATGCCGTATCGGCAGCATCCACCTGCCCCATCCCGGAGCCATCAGCTCTGGGCCTTTCGCTGATCGCTACCGACAGCTGGGCTTGCACTTGGCGGATGGGGCCCACCAGCCACTGCATCATGTCGAAGGCATGGCTGCCCAAGGCACCCAATACCCCACCTCCTTGGGCCTGCTGGGAATACCAATTCCAAGGGCGTTGGGGGTTGGCCCGGCTGCCCATCAGCCAATCAAAACGAAGCAACCAGGGATCGCCGATCCAGCCCTGTTGCAGCAGGGCGGCCAGCTGTTGAAACGCTGGAACCGCCCGGTATTCGAAATTCACTGCGCAAACTAGACCCCGTTCGAGGGCCAACTGCTCGAGCTGCTGGGCTTCTGTGGCATTGAGGGCCACCGGTTTTTCCAGCAGCAGATGCTTTCCAGCAAGAAGCGCTTGTTGGGCCAGTGCAAACCGGGCGGCTGGTGGGGTGGCAATCACCACCGCTTCCACCGCAGGGTCGCCGAGCACCTGCTCAAAGTTGCTGCTGCCAGGAAGCTCCGCGGCGCGACTGGCCTGCTCGACCCGCTCTTGGCGTGGATGCCACAACGCCACGGGCACGGCTTGGGGGCAGGCGCGCAGCGCGGGGATGTGCACCTTCTCGCCAAAGCCCAGCCCAGCGATGGCGACTCCAAGCGGGCGAGGGGCGCTCATTAGGCCAACCCCTGCTGCTGAGCTTCGCTGCAAACCTGCTCCATCACGCTGGAGATCAAGGCGTCTTCAGAGGCAATCTCCCATTCGGCCTGCAGCTTGGGCAGGCCATTGACTTGAAGATCGCGGAAGCGCTGGCTGCCGCACTCAATCGCCATCACATACAACTGGCCCGATGGATTGGGTTTGTCATCGCTGGCCGCTGGCGTGAACCGGCTGAGCACGGTGAGCTCACCGCGGCGGTTGAGCCTGAGGCTGCCTTTATCCCACCACTGCTGTCCTTCCTCGGTGGCTGGCACCTCAATCCACTCCACCGGTCCAGCCCAGGCTGCTGGCCCTGGTGCCAGCAGCAGGATCAAGAGCAACAGCCACGACAGCAGCCGGGTGCTCATGCCGAAACTGTCGCTGGTTGGTGGTGCATTTGCAGCAAGCTCGCCAGGCGGCTGCGCAGCTGGGTGCGCGGAATGATGGCGTCAACAAACCCGTGGTCTTGGAGGTATTCCGCGGTTTGGAAGTTGTCGGGCAGTTTTTCGCGCAGGGTTTGCTCAATCACCCGGCGGCCAGCAAAGCCAATCAAGGCTTTGGGCTCGGCCAAGATCAGATCGCCCAGCATCGCGAAGCTGGCGGTGACACCACCGGTGGTGGGGTGGGTGAGCAGGGGGATGTAGAGCAGTTTTCTGGCCCGGTGCCGCTCGAGCGCGCCGGAGATCTTGGCCATCTGCATCAGGCTCAACATGCCCTCCTGCATGCGGGCACCGCCGCTGGCGCAGACCACCAGCACAGGCAGTTGTTGCTCGGTGGCCGTTTCGATCAAGCGGGTGATCTTTTCACCCACCACCGAGCCCATGCTTCCGCCCATGAAGCGGAAATCCATCACCGCCAATGCAATGCCTTGCCCTTCGATGGTTCCAGTGCCGCAGACCACGGCATCGCGCATGCCTGTTTGGCTTTGGCTATCGCGCAGTCGATCGGCATAGGCGCGGCGGTCTTTAAAGGCGAGCGGATCGGTGGGGCTCAGCTCACCATCGAGGGGAATGAAGCTGCCGGGATCCAGCAAGATCCGCAGGCGCTCTTCGCTGTGAATCCGGTGGTGATAGCCGCAAGATGCGCAAACACTGGCGTTGGCAATGAGGTCTTTGCGGTAGACCACCTCGCCGCATTCCGGGCATTTGCTCCACAGGCCATCACCCTCATCGGGCTCCGGCGTTGGGCGCAGCGCCGGAGCTGTCTTACGGCGATCAGCAAACCAGTCGAGCAGCGACAAACGACAATCCTCTGGTGGGGACCATTAAAAGCCCATGGGCCCCGGGTTGATCAACAGGGCCCAAAGGGCGTCACAGGCCAACCAGCTCAGCAGCCCGCCAACGGCCAAAAAGGGCCCAAACGGAAACGGTTGCTTGGGACCTAACCATCCGCTGAGCCGGCCTGCCAAACCAAAGGCGGCTCCCAAGACCACGGCCACGGCGCAGGCCACGGCCAGTCCTTGCAAGCCGAGCCATGCCCCCAAAAGAGCGGCCAGCTTGGCGTCACCCAAACCCAGCGCCGGGGCCCCAAGCAGTTTTTCGCCCAGGCCGCTGATGCCTTCAAAAATCAGCAGTCCGGTGGCGGCTGCCACGGCATGCCACAGCAATAGTTCTGTACCCAGGCCCAGCCACCAGCTGGCCAATGCCGAGAGCACCAGGCCACAGATCACCCCCCAACGGCAGAGCGGTTCAGGCAGGCGCATGGTGCGCAGATCAATCAGGGCGAGAGGCAGCAACACACTCAGCAGCAGTCCCCCCGCCAACAGGTTCGCTAGGGGGTCTAAGGGGCCCAAGCGTCCAACTCCTGGCTGGGCGAGCAGCACCCAAAGCCCACCGCTGAGCAGCTCAATTAAGGGGTATTGAATGCTGATTGGCCCATGGCAGAACTGGCACTTTCCGCGCAGTAGAACCCAGCTGATCACAGGGATGTTGTTGGTCCAAGGCAGGTCTGTGCCGCAGCGCGGGCAGTGGCTGCCAGGCCACACCACCGATTCGCCGCGCGGCAGGCGCCACACCACCACATTGAGAAAGCTGCCGATGCAGAGCCCTAAGAGCAGGGCGAGCAGCGTCATCGCCGTTGGCGCAGCCGGCCATGGGTGCGGCGACGCAACAAATCAAGCTCTAAAAATTGCTCATCAGGGAGCAAAACGGGCGGTTCAAAAATCACGCGGCCCCCAAACGTTCGGGTTTCAATCACAACCCCGAGGGGCTCAACGCGGGCGCCGTAGCGCTCCAGATGAGCCAGATAAAGCTGCCGGCCAACGCTCAACATTCGCGAGAGTTGATCCGGCGACCAACGCGCTGGCCCCGGATCGATCGACGCCTGGGCGCCGCGTATCGCGAATGAGGGCATCGTCACGCCCTCAAATTAGCTGCAACGCAGCAAATGTTCAGGCCTGGGCGCGCTTTTCCTCGATCATGCGGTGAATGATCGGGGTCAAGATCAGCTCCATCGCGAAGCCCATCTTGCCGCCGTTCACCACGATGCTGGTGGGGCTCGACATGAAGGAGTCGTGAATCATGTTGAGCAGGTAGCTGAAATCAATCCCCCACTTCTCACGGGCTCCCTTACGGAAGTGGATGATCACGAAGCTCTCATCGGGAGTCGGGATGTTCCGGCAGATGAAGGGGTTGGAGGTGTCCACCGTGGGCACCCGCTGGAAGTTGATGTCGGTGCGGCTGAACTGCGGGCAGATGTGGTTGATGTAATCCGGCATGCGGCGCAGGATTGTGTCCACAATCGCTTCGGCGGAATACCCGCGCTCGGCGTTGTCGCGGTGGATCTTTTGGATCCACTCGAGGTTGGTGATGGGCACCACGCCCACCAACAGGTCTGCCAGGGACGCCACGTCGTAGGTGTCACCGACCACACCGCCGTGGAGGCCTTCATAGAAGAGCAGGTCGGTGCCGGTGGGGATGGGCTCCCAGGGGGTGAATTGGCCGGGATCCAGGTTGGTGCCGAGGCGGGCGTTGTGCTCAGTGGCCTCTTCAGGGCTGTGCAGGTAGTAGCGCTTTTCGCCGCCGCCGGTTTTGCCGTAGGTGCGGAACAGCTCTTCGAGCTTGTCGAACAGGTTGGCTTCGGGGCCGAAGTGGGAGAAGTTCTCGCCAGCAGCCAGGGCATTGGCCATGGCCTCCTTCATCGGCATCCGCTCATAGCGGTGGTAGCTGTCGCCCTCCACCACAGCAGGGGTGATGCCCTCGCGAGCAAAGATGTGCTCAAACGCCCGCTTCACAGTGCTGGTGCCAGCTCCGGAGGAACCGGTGACGGCAACGATCGGGTGGAGGCTGGACATCAACTACGGCACGTGCTCGGGGGAGTTTGCCATGAAGCCTCCCCGTTGGTTCAGCCCAGAGCTTTCAGTAAGGCGTCGCCCATGGCCTGACAGCCAACGGCGGTGCAGCCTTCGGCCATCAAATCGCCGGTGCGCAGCCCTTGGGCCAGCACGGCGTCAACGGCTTTTTCGAGGCTGGCGGCAGCGGCTTCTTGCTTGAGGCCAATGCGCAGCATCATCGCCGCTGACAACACCATCGCTAGGGGATTGGCCTTGTCCTGGCCAGCGATGTCGGGGGCGGAGCCATGCACAGGCTCAAAGAGTCCTGGCCCTTCGCTACCCAGCGAGGCCGACGGCAACATGCCAATGGAGCCGGTGAGCATGGCGGCTTCGTCGCTGAGGATGTCGCCAAACAAGTTGCCCGTGAGCAACACATCGAACTGCCGCGGGGCTCGTACCAATTGCATGGCGGCGTTGTCCACATACATGTGGCTCACCTCCACGCCGCTGTAATCACTCGCCATCGCATCCACCCGCTCACGCCAGAGCTGGCTGACATCGAGCACATTGGCCTTATCCACCGAGCACAGCCGGCCGCTGCGCTGGACAGCCAGGTCAAACCCAACCCGCGCGATGCGATCGATTTCGCTGCTGCTGTAGGTCATGGTGTTGAAGCCGCGCTCCTCGCCGCTATCGCTGGTGACGCGGCCCTTGGGCTGGCCGAAATAGATGCCGCCGGTGAGTTCGCGCACCACCATTAGGTCGACCCCGCTGATCACCTCCTCGCGCAGGGTGCTGGCGCCGATCAGGGCTGGCACGATCTTGACGGGGCGCAAATTGGCGAACAGCTCCATGCCCGAGCGCAGGGCCAAGAGGCCCGATTCCGGCCGCTTGGCGCGGGGCAGGTTGTCGTATTGGGGGCCGCCGATGGCGGCTAGCAGCACGGCATCGGCCCCGCGGCAGGCCGACAGGGTGCTGGCCGGAAGCGGTTCACCGGTGGCATCAATGGCCGCACCTCCCACCGGTTGTGGGTCAAAGCTGAGGCTGAAGTTGTGCTGTTGGGCGACCACCTCGAGCAACCGACGGGCGACGGCCGTGATCTCCGGGCCGATGCCATCACCGGCCAGCAGAGTGATGCGATAGCTGCTCATCAACGCCTGAACGTCCAGGCGCTGAACCTACTGTCCGGCTTTCTCTTCGCTCAGGCGCCGCACGGTGCGCGCCATCTCCGGCAGCTTGTTGAAGGCCGCTGAGCAGCGCAGCCAGAGGCGGTTGGGAATGGCGGGGTAGCCGCTGACCACCTCACCGGCAGCGATCTCCCCATGGATTCCCGACTTGCTGGAGGCGATGGCGCGATCGCCCACGACCGCCCGGTTGGCAACGCCAACTTGGCCGGCCAGGATCACGCCATTGCCCAGGCGGGCGCCACCGGCAATCCCCACCTGCGAGGCCAAGGCGCAGCCTTTGCCGGTGACCACGCCGTGGCCCACCTGCACCAGGTTGTCGATTTTGGTGCCGGCGCCGATGCGGGTTTCCCCCACCGAAGGGCGGTCGATGGTGCTGCCGCAGCCCACCTCCACCAGATCTTCCAGCACCACTTGGCCGGTTTGAGGCATCTTGCGCCAGCCGCTGGCGGTGGGCACAAAGCCAAAGCCCTCCGATCCCACCACGGCATTGGAATTCACCACACAGCCTTGGCCCAAGCGGCTGCCTGGATGCAGCACGGCATTGGCGTGGATGGTGCAACCGGCTCCCAGTTGCACATCGGCGTAGAGCACAGCACCGGGATGCAGGCTGCTGCCAGCTCCGATCACCACATCAGCTCCAACCACCACCCGCGGGCCAATGTGCACACCAGCGCCGATCGCAGCGCTGGGATCCACCACAGCGGTGGGATGGATGCCGGCTGCTGGTTTGGCTTCTGGATACAGCTGCTCGAGGGCCTCAGCAAATCCCAGTCGCGGGTCTTTCAGGGCCACCCAGGCAATCCCAAGGTTGGTGGCTTGCTGCTGCAGTTCTGCGTTGCAGGGCAGCAGCAGCGCTGAGGCCCCAGTGCTGCTCAACGCTTTGCTGAGGGCGTTGTCTTTTTCGAGAAAACTGAGCTGGCCCTTGCCGGCTTGATCAAGAGCCGCTGCACCCTCGAGTTCTGGGTCAGCAGCGAGATGGATCTCCGCTCCGTCAGCACCGCTGAGGCTCTCCAGTAGGGCGCTGAAGCGGGGCATGCCGATGCAGTTAGGGGGGCGGCGGGATCGTAGGCCGATTCAGGTGGGCTGTGATCACCAACTGATCGCGGTGAACCACCACGCCCTGCAACCGATCGCTGCTGCAGCGGCTTAAGCCACGGGCCAATTCCTGGCCGCTGCTGCTGCGGATGCGCACGGGTTGTTGGGCCTCGAAGGAACCCTCGATGCCGCTCACCCCAACGGCCAAAAGCGATCCCCCCTGCTCGATGAGGGCCTTTTCAGCGCCGGCATCAATCAGCACGTCCGCTTCAGGCACCAGGGCATGGGCCAGCCAGCCTTTGCGATCAGGAATCGGTTCGGAGCTGGGCAAAAAGCGGGTGCCATGGTCACCACCACCGAGCAACTCACGCACCACAGCGGGGTTGCGTCCATTGCCGAGGCGAACCTGGATGCCGCTGGCGGTGGCGATGCGGGCCGCCGCCAACTTGGTGGTCATCCCACCGGTTCCCCAGCGGCCACCATCACCGGCGGCGGAGTCGAGGGCATTGAGTTCATCGAGGTCGCGTACCTCGCGAATCGGGCGGGCGTTGGCGTTGGCTTTCGGATCAGCGGAATACAGCCGATCGACATCGGTGAGCAACAGCAACTCATCGGCGCCAATGGCGACGGCAACCAGAGCCGAGAGGGTGTCGTTGTCGCCAAAGCGAAGCTCTTCGGTGGCCAGGGTGTCGTTCTCGTTGATGATCGGCAGCACATCCCAGCTCAGCAGCTGCAGCAGGGTGCGGCTGGCCTTGATGAACCGCCGCCGTGAGGCCAGATCCCCACGGGTGAGCAGCACCTGCGCCACGGTTTGGCCATGGGGCCGAAACACAGCGTCGTAGCGGGCCATCAGCTGGCCTTGGCCAATGGCTGCTGCCGCCTGCAGCTCCTCAACCAGTTGCGGCCGCTGCGCCAAGCCCAGCTCCTTGCAGCCCAAACCCACAGCTCCACTGGTGACCAACACCAGGCGCGTGCCGCGCTGCCTCTCGGCGCTGAGGTTGGCGGCTAGCGCCTGCAGAAATTCATCACCAGCCCTCAGCAGGCTGGTGCCCACCTTGACCACCAGGGTGCGCTGCGTCACTGGGGCAGACCGCTATCCACGCGCGCTCCGCACCAGCGGGCGAGGGTGCGCTCGCCGCGCTGCAGTCGGTCGTTGCGTGAGGCTTGACCGCTAACACCAATGGGATGCACCAGCACGGTGAACAGCCCCAAGCGGTTGCCAGCCAGCACGTCGGTGAACACCCGATCGCCGATCAGGGCCACCTGCTGCGCCGGCAATTGCAACTGCTCCAACACCTGCCTCAGGGGGCCGCGCCGCGGCTTGCCGGCACCAGCGGTGTAAGGCAGCTCAAAGCTGTTGGCCACGGCCTCGATACGCCGGCGGCTGGGGTTGTTGCTGAACAGATGCAAACGGAACTGTTGGCGGGCGTCGTGGACCCAACGCACCACCCGCTCCGGCAGCACCTGGCTGTGGCGGGGAAGCAGGGTGCAATCCACATCGAGCACCAAGGATTCGATGCCGCGATCGCTGAACACCTCGAGCGGCAGATCGCAAAGGGTGCCCTGGGGCGCCCAGGTTGGTTCCAGCAGCCGCTTGAGGTTCAATCCTGGGACTCCCGCTCCTCCAGTTCGGCCTCGATGCGGGGTTGGATTCGCTCAAATTCATCGCCCTGCACCAGCTGGGCATGGCCGTTCTCCATGCGCGCCACCACAAAGAAGGGGTCTAAGGGGATGTAGAGGCCGTACTCCTGTTCAGCAACCAGAAAGCTCACCAGCAGCTCATAGGTTTCGGCGTCGTCATCGTCGTCATCGTCGGCGTCGATGTCGAGTTCTTCGGGGTCGGGTTCATCCAGCTCACCGGCCACGGTCAAGGTGACGGCCGAGCGCACCAGGCTCAGCTCATGCTCCTGCAGCACCACCTCGGCGGTGGAGAGCACCGGTTCACTCGCACTGGCGGGCTCGATCAGCTCTGGTTCGTCTTCATCGGAGAGACGAAACAGGCAGACGGGGGTGTCCACCGGGGTGAGCAAGGCGTAATCGTTGCCATCGAGGGGGATGAGTTGCTCGAGAAAGCAGAGCAGTTCTTGGCCTTGCCCGTCTTTGACATGGACCGTGGGCACATCACCACTGCCACTGATCGGGGTTTGCTCGCTCATCACCGCTTGGGATCCGCCTACAGCTTCCCCTACCGCATACGGGCTGTCAGTGGTTGGGGCCCGTGGCGGGGACAGGTTCCGGTCCGTCCTGCAGCCACTGCTGGAGCAACAGGGCCGCAGCGGCACTGTCGAGCCGCCCGCTGCGATCCCCATGCAGACCGTGCTGTTCGGCGGCCGCCCAGCTGCTGGAGTGCTCATTCACCCAGGCCACAGGCAAGCGCAAGCTTTGGGCGAGCCGTTCGCCATAGCGCCGGCAATGCTCGGCCTGGGGTGTGAAGGCCCCATCTGGGTCTAAGGGCAAGCCCACCACCAGCGCTACGCAGCGGCGTTGCTCCACCAGGGGTTTGAGCTGCTCCAGGTCTTGATGGAAGCGGCCTCGCTGCAGGGCTGGCAGCGGGGTCACGCTCAGTCCGAGCGGATCACAACCAGCCAGGCCAATGCGGCGCCGGCCCACATCGAGCGCCAAAACCGAGCGGGCTTGAGGCGGCTGCTTCAGCGCCAAGGCATCGCGCCGGGCACTGGGCGCCCAGGCTGCAACTGCCCCACCAAACGCTCCAGGGTGCGGCTGGCCAACTCCCCAACCGCGGGGCTTTCCTGGCGGCGCCACAGGCTGCGGGCCATCACCAACTCCTCTTGCAGCGCCTTGGCGCCTTGGCTCTCGAGCCAGGTCATGCCGGCCTGGTTGCGCACTTCGCAGCGCAGGCTGATGGGCCAGTGGGGCTGGCAGCTTTGGCGCAGCAACTCAGCCAGCGGCGGCCCCATCAGCTGGCTCCAAGCGGGGTGCAAACTCAGCTCCACCTCCACACCATTGCTGTTGCTGCGCTTGAGCAGCCGGGCTGCTGCAACGGCTTGGTGGCGCTGGCTATCGACCAACAACAAGCTGCCGCTGCGCGCATCATCGAGCAGGTCTTCTCGGCGCAGATCCTGCATTTGACGCAGCAGGCTGGGGGTGGCGGAGAGCTCCAGTTGCAGCAACAAAGCGCTGTTGGTGCTGTTGAGCGCCTCGAGCTTGAGCTGTCCTGGTAGCTGCGGGCACCTCTCCAGCTGTTCCGCGCTGCTCAGGCGCCACACCTGCTGCTGTTGCAGGGTTTGGAAGCCCTGTTCGCGCAGGGCCGCCAGCACAGGGGTGTCATGGCTGCCGGCGCGGGCAATCCAGCTGAGGGCGCCAGGC
>CAJWAH010000009.1 GCA_913020095.1 uncultured Synechococcus sp. | reverse complement strand
CGCGGCGGGCCGCTGCTTCAGCAGCGGTTTGGGCGGCAAAGGGGGTGCCCTTGCGAGCGCCTTTGAAGCCACTGGCACCAGCGGAAGACCAAGCGATCACTTCACCCGCGGTGTCGGTGATCGAGACGATGGTGTTGTTGAAGGTGCTCTGGATGTGAGCAACGCCGTTGGGGACGTTGCGTTTGGCCTTTTTGGGCCCTTTTTTTGCTGTCTTCGCCATGGAGAAGGTGCCGCAGGTGCAGCGAGGTGATCAAAGAACGGAATGGGGGTCTGCCTTGGTGACGCTGGCGATGGCCAGCGGCAAAGCAGAGGGAAGGCAAGTCAGGACTTACTTCTTCTTGCCGGCCACGGTCTTACGGGCGCCGCGACGGGTGCGGGCATTGGTGCGGGTGCGTTGTCCGCGCACGGGCAGGCCCATGCGGTGACGGCGACCACGCAGGCAGCCGATGTCCTGTAGGCGCTTCATGGCCATGCCTTCCTGACGGCGCAGGTCGCCTTCGAGGGTGAAGGTTTCAGCGGCCGCCCGCAGTTTTTGAACATCAGCGTCGCTGAGGTCCTTGACGCGGGTGTCGGGACTCACGCCTGTGGAGGCAAGAATCTTTTGGGAACGGGTCAGGCCGACGCCATAGATGTAGGTGAGTGCGATCTCCACACGCTTTTCGCGGGGGATATCAACACCGGAAATCCGAGCCACTGAGGGAAAGGTTGTTGGGACAAGAGGTGAAGACAGACTTCACCAGGAAATGAGGTTGCGAGGCACGAATGTGCCCGCCAAGATTGGAACCGAAATCGATTCAGCCCTGGCGTTGCTTGTGCTTGGGGTTGGCGCAGATGACCATGACGCGGCCGTGGCGACGAATCACCCGGCACTTGTCGCACATGCGCTTCACTGAGGCGCGCACCTTCATGGGTGGGCTCTCCTATTGACAAACAAACAACTTATCACGGCGCCTTAAGCCAAGGCCGCTGTGATTCGCTCGGCGACGGCTTCGATCGTGCCAGTGCTGACCACCCTTTTCAGCTGTCCGCGCTGCTCGTAGTGGTTGATCAAAGGCGCGGTTTGCTCCCGGTAAACGCTGAGCCGATGGCGAATCACCTCTTCGTTGTCATCGGCGCGGCCACGGGCCAGCAGACGTTGCACGAGCTCGTCGTCATCCAGCTCCATCAACAGCACGCTTTGCAGCGGTTGGTTGAGCTCGCTCAGCAGGGCATCAAGGGCTTCGGCCTGGGCCAGGTTGCGGGGGAATCCATCCAGCAGCCAGCCGCCGCTGTGGGTTTGCAGGCGTGAGCGCACGATCGCCAGCACCAGCGCATCGCTCACCAGTTCACCGCGGTTCATCACCGCTTCGGCTTCTTTGCCTAGGTCACTCCCCGCTTTGACCTCTGCGCGCAGCAGGTCGCCGGTGGAGAGATGCAGCAGCCCATGGCTGGCTGCCAAGCGTTCGGCTTGGGTTCCTTTGCCGGCACCAGGTGGGCCGACAAACAGCAGTCGATGACTCATTGACGCACCATTCCTTCGTAACGCTGGGAGATCACATAGGTCTGAACCTGCTTGGCGGTGTCAATGGCAACGCCCACCAGGATCAGTAGAGAGGTGGCACCAAGACCTTGGAAGGTCTTGACGTTGGTGGCCCCTTCCACGGCGGCCGGGATGATGGCGACGGCGCCCAAAAAGATGCCACCGAGGAGGGTGAGCCTGTTTTGCACACCGCTCAGGTATTTGGCTGTAGCCGTGCCAGGCCTCACGCCAGGAACGGCAACGCCACCTTTTTTGAGGTTGGAGGCGATGTCCTGGGGATTGATCGTCAAGGTGGCGTAGAAGAACGAGAACCCGCAGATCAAGCCAAAGAACACCAGGGCATACAGCCAGGGGGTGCTGCTGTTGGGGTTGAGGTAACCAGCCACCCTGACGAGCAGCTCACTCTTGGTGAGGTTGGCGATGGTGAGCGGCAGGAAGATCACCGCCGAGGCAAAAATGATCGGCATCACGCCGCCGGCATTGAGCTTTAAGGGCAAATAGCTTTGGCGCTCAGGCAGCATGGCTCCAGCGCCCACCTGGCGTTTGGCGCTCACAATCGGGATGCGACGGCTGCCTTCCTGCACGCAAACGATCCCCAGGATCGTGATCAGGAAAACGAGCACCAGCACGATGATGCCGGCAATGGTGCCGCGGTCCCCGCTCTGGGCCAATTCCACGGTGGAGCCCAAGGCCCGTGGCAAGGTCGCCACGATGTTCAAAAAGATCACCAGGGAGGCGCCTTGGCCAATGCCCCGTTCGGTGATCACTTCTGAGATCCACATCACCACCATCGAACCGGTGACCAGCGCCAGGGCGGTTTGGATCACAAACACCACCTGGGGAACCGATTCCAAGGCGTAGGGACGCAGGATCATCGCGAAGACGATGCTCTGCAGAACACCCCAGCCCAGGGCGACATAGCGGGTGATTTGGGCAATTTTGCGCCGCCCTGCCTCGCCTTCGTTCTTCTGCAGATCCTCCAAGCTTGGGAGGGCTGCGGTCAGCAGCTGCAGGATGATCGAGGCGTTAATGAACGGCAGGATCCCAAGGGCAAAGATGCCCAAGGCCGAGATGCCGCCGCCGGTAAAGATGTCGAGGAAGCCAATTAGCTGGCCGCCTTGCTGAATGAATTGTTGGAAGGCTTCGCGGTCAATCCCTGGAATGGGGATGTAGATGCCGAGCCTCACCAACACCAAAAGGCCCAGGGTCGTGAGCACACGATCCCTGAGCCCTTTGGCTTGAAACAGTTGCGTGACGACTTCGCCGGCGCTTGGGGTGCGCCCCCGACTGACAAGCATGACTCGCGAAGTTGAAAGTGGACCGGGGGGATCAGTCGATCAGTTCGCAGCTGCCGCCGGCGGCTTCGATCTTCTCGCGGGCTGAGGCGGTGAACGCCGCAGCATGAACGGTGAGCTTCACCTTCAGCTCCCCATCGCCCAGCACCTTAAGCGCATGCTTTGGAGAGGTGAGGATGCCAGCTTCAATCAGTGAATCGCGGGTGACGACCGTGCCGGCTTTGAGCTCGGCAAGTTCGCCCACGTTCACGACGGTGAAGCGCTTGGGGTTCACCAAGGTGAAGTGCTTCAGCTTGGGAACGCGGCGATACAAAGGCATCTGACCGCCTTCAAAGCCAGGCCGGGTGGGCCGGCCGGAGCGGGACTTCTGGCCGCGCATGCCGAAGCCGCAGCTGGCGCCTTGGCCAGCGGCGATGCCGCGGCCCTTGCGCATCTTGCGACGACGGGCCCCCTTCTGGGGCTTGAGGGATTGCAGGGTGAGGCTCATGACAGGGCTCAGGAGTAGATCTGCTCGAGGGTGATACCCCGTTCCTTGGCGGTGTCCTGGTGGGTGCGCAGGTCCCGCAGGGCCACCATGGCAGCCCGAGCGTTGTTCAGGGGGGTTTTGCTGCCCAGGCGCTTGGCCAAGACATTCTTGATGCCAGCCAGCTCAAGCACCGTGCGGATCGAACCGCCGGCAATTACCCCGGTACCGGGGGCGGCTGGGCGCATCAGCACGCTGGCAGCGCCATCGCGGCCGGTGCTGATGGTGGGGATGGAGTTGGAGCGGGTCAGGGGCACCTTGACCAGGTGCTTTTTGCCATCGGCAACACCCTTTTTGACCGCACCGATGACATCACCGGCTTTGCCGACGCCGACGCCGACTTGGCCCTTCTCGTTGCCAACGACAACGATGGCCCGGAAGCTCATCTTCTTACCGCCTTTCACGGTCTTGGAAACGCGGCGGATCTGAATCACGCGTTCCTGCCACTCGGAGTCACGCTCGTCGCGACCGCGGCCACGACGGTCTCCGCGACCGCGGCGATCACCGCCGCGACCACCACCGCCACCACGGCGTTCGCCTTGGCCCTGGCCCTGCCCTTCAGCAGCGGCTGGAACATCGGCGGCGCCTGGAACGTCCTGGCCGGGAGTCTGGTTAGTTGCTTGAGTCATGGTTGCTCGGGATCAGAACTGCAGGCCCGCTTCCCGGGCAGCTTCGGCCAGGGCCTTGACCCGACCGTGGTACAGGTTGCCTCCGCGGTCGAAGACCACCTGTTGGATGCCTTTGGCGATGGCGCGCTTGGCGACCAACTGACCGACTGCGGTGGAAGCATCGCAGTTGGCACCGCTCTTGAGGCTGGTGCGCAGGTCCTTATCGAGACTTGAAGCCGCAGCCAGGGTGTGCTGGGCAGCATCGTCGATGACCTGGGCGTAGATGTGCTCGTTGGAGCGATACACAGCCAAGCGCGGACGCTCGGGTGTGCCCTCGAGGTGACGGCGCAGGCGCCGGTGGCGCTTCTGGGTTTGTTCCTTGCGTGGAGTGGACATAGCGGAATAGCGGTGGGCTGAAGAGCGGCCTTATTTCTTGCCGGTCTTTCCGGCCTTGCGGAGGATGCGTTCCCCCTGGTACTTGATCCCTTTGCCCTTGTAGGGCTCGGGCGGACGGATGCCGCGCACCTTGGCGGCTTCATTGCCCACCAACTCCTTGTCGGCTCCGCTCACGGTGACCAAGGTGTTGTTCTCCACCGCAAAGGTGACGCCTTCGGGGGCATCCATCTCAACGGGGTGGCTGTAGCCGGCGCTCACCACCAGCTTTTTGCCTTTGACCTGGGCGCGGTAACCCACGCCAATGATCTCCAGCTTTTTGCTGTACCCCTTGGAGACCCCTTCGACCATGTTGGCCACCAGGGTGCGGCACAGGCCGTGGCGTTCACGGGAACGGCGGCTGGTGTCGTTGGGGCTGACGGTGACGGCGTTGTCGGCCTGGCTGACGCTGACGCCTTCGGGGAGCACTCGCTCGAGTTCCCCTTTGGGGCCCTTGACCTTGACGGTCAGACCGCTGATCTCCACCGAGACCTTCTCAGGGATGGGGACCGGATTTTTGCCGATGCGTGACATGGTTCTGACCTCCGATCAGTAGACGTAGCAGAGCACTTCGCCGCCCACGCCCTCTTTACGGGCGTCGCGGTCGCTCATCACACCTTTGGAGGTGGAGATGATGGCGACTCCGAGTCCGCCGAGCACCTTGGGTAGGTCGCGGCGGTTGCTGTAGATGCGCAAGCCAGGCTTGCTCACCCGTTGCACGGAACGGATGGTGGGCACCTTTTGCTTGCCGCTGTACTTGAGCGACAGCACCAGGTGCTTTTGAACCCCTTCGCCAGCCTCGGAGAACTGATCGATGAAGCCTTCCTGCTCCAGCACCTTGGCGATGCTGCGGTTCATCCGGGAAAGCGGGATGTTGGTGGTTTGGTGACGTTTCTCAGACGCATTGCGGATGCGAGTGAGCATGTCGGAAATCGGGTCTGTGTTGGCCATAACGGTGTCCGGAACGTGAGCGATCAGTTGTTGCGGAACGGCATCCCCATCTCGCGAAGCAGGGCCTGGCCCTCTTCGTCGTTACGGGCGCTGGTCACGATGGTGATGTCCATGCCCCGGATGGCGTCGATCTTGTCGAAGGAAATCTCGGGGAAGATGATTTGTTCGCGAACCCCCAGGGTGTAGTTCCCGCGGCCGTCAAAGCTCTTCTCGCTCACACCGCGGAAGTCGCGGATACGAGGCAGGGCGAGGTTGATCAGGCGCTCGAGGAAGGCGTACATGCGATCCCCGCGCAGGGTCACGGCAACGCCGATTGGCATCCCTTGGCGGATCTTGAAGCCGGCGATGGCCTTTTTGGCTCGGGTCACCACCGGCTTTTGGCCAGTGATGGTGGCGATCTCTTCAACGGAAGCTTCCAGAGACTTGGCGTTCTGGGCTGCTTCACCAAGACCACGGTTCACGGTGACTTTCATCACCTTGGGAACCTGGTGCAGGTTGGAGAAGTTGAGATCCTTCAGCAGCTTTGGCTGGATCGCTTCCCGGTAGCGCTTTTTGAGTGACATGGCGGGGGTTGGGGGAAGTGTTTCTGGTCGGTGTCAGAAACGGGGGTGAACAGGTTGGTTGGGCTCAGTCGAGCAATTCACCTGTTTTCTTGAGCTTGCGCTTTTTGTTGCCGTCTTTGTCGACAACGATTTCAACGCGGCTGGCCACCTTTTTGTCGGTGGAATACACCATCACGTTTGAGGCATGCAGTGATGCTTCTTCAGTGACGATGCGGCCGGTCTCGCCTTCTTGGGCGGGCTTGACGTGGCGGGTGCGCAGGTTGACGCCCTGCACCACAACACGGTTTTCCCAGGGCAGGGTGCGCAGCACTTCGCCGGTCTTGCCCTTGTCTTTGCCAGCGATCACCTGAACGGTGTCGCCTTTACGAATCCGCATCTTGGTGCGGGTGGGTGAAGCGGTAGCCATTTCAGATCACCTCCGGAGCGAGGGACACGATCTTGGTGAAGCTGCGCTCGCGCAGCTCACGGGCAACGGGGCCGAAGACCCGGGTGCCGCGTGGGTTTTTGTCGTCGTTGATGATCACGGCGGCGTTGTCATCAAAACGAATGGCATTGCCGGTTTCGCGCCGCATGGTGTGCTTCGTGCGCACCACAACGGCTTTGACGATGTCCGATTTCTTGACGCCCATGTTGGGCATGGCGTCTTTGACGGTCGCCACAATCACGTCGCCCACATGGGCATAACGACGGTTGGTGCCGAGGACGCGAATGCACTGAATGCGCTTGGCGCCGCTGTTGTCGGCAACGGTGAGGAAGGTTTCCTGCTGAATCATGGTGTGATCTCCTCAGCTCCCGCTTTTGGTGGTCATGATTTCGGCCACTGCCCAGCGCTTGCTGCGACTCAGAGGACGGGTCTCGGTGATTCGGACCCGGTCGCCAACTTGGCAACGGTTGTCCTCGTCGTGGACCTTGTAACGGGTGGTGCGGCTGACCGTCTTCTTGTAGATGGGGTGAGGGAAGCGGTTCTCAACCGCCACCACCACTGTTTTTTCCATCTTGTCGCTGACGACGGTGCCGACCCTTTCTTTGACTGCCATGGTGATTCCTAGGGTCAGTTAGCGGGGGCGGCGGAGCGCTCGCGCTCCTGTTGCACCGTCAGCAGCTGGGCCAGCTTGATGCGGGCATGACGGAAGCGGTGCGGGTTCTCCAGCCGGCTGGTGGCCTGCTGAAAACGCAGATCGAACAGTTCGCGGCGGGTGCCGCTGATCTGTTCATTGATCTCGGTGTCGCTGAGCTTGCGGGTTTCAGCGATGTCAGGAAGGGCCATGGGTCAGGACTCCACTGCTGCGGTTTGCGCGGTGGCCTCGACAGCGGCCTCCTGCTCTTCTTTGACGAGGAATTTCGTCTTGACCGGCAGCTTGTACTGGGCCAGACGCATGGCCTCTTTGGCCAGCTCCTCAGTGATCTCAGGACCGCCGATCTCAAACAGGATGCGACCTGGTTTGATCACGGCGACCCAGAACTCCGGGTTGCCCTTACCGGAACCCATGCGGGTTTCGGCGGCCCGCATGGTGACGGGCTTGTCGGGGAAGATCCGGATCCAGATCTTTCCTCCCCGCTTGGTGTAGCGGGTCATGGCTCGGCGGCTGGCCTCGATCTGGCGGGAGGTGATCCAGCCACATTCCTGGGCCTGCAGTGCAAACGAACCGAAGGCAATGGTGTTGCCGCGGGTAGCGACACCGCGCATGCGGCCTCGCTGTTGTTTGCGGAATTTGACGCGACGTGGACTCAGCATGGTTCAGGCCTCCCTCACTCCTCGTTGGAGCGATCTTCGAACTCTTGGGGTCGTCGGCTGGCCCGACGACGGGGCGCAGCACCCACGGGGGGTTGCTGCTTCTGGCCCGGCAGTACCTCACCTTTGAAGACCCAGACCTTGATGCCCAGCACCCCGTAGGTGGTGCTGGCCACCTTGGTGGCGTAATCAATGTCGGCACGCAGGGTGTGGAGCGGAACGCGGCCCTCGCGGGTCCATTCCGTCCGGGCGATTTCAGCGCCGTTGAGGCGACCGCCCACCTGGATCTTGAGACCCAGAACGCCGGCCCGTTGGGCCCGCTGCACCGCCATGCGAATCACGCGGCGGAACGCCACGCGCTTCTCCAGCTGTTGAGCGATGTACTCAGCCAGCAGGAAGGCATCGGCGTCGACCCGTTCCACCTCAACAACGTTGATGCGGACCTGGCGGCTCTTGTCGCCCAGGGTCTTCTGGATGCCGGAGCGAAGCTCCTCGATGCCAGAGCCTTGACGGCCCACCAGGACGCCAGGACGGGCGGTTTTGAGCTCGACCTCAAGCTGGTCGGCCTTGCGGGCGATCAGCACGCTGCTGATGCCGGCGGAGGCGTACTTCTTGGTGACGAACTTCCGGATCCGCTCATCCTCCTGAAGCAGGGTTGGATAGGTCCGGGCGGGGGCGTACCAGCGGGAGCGGTGTTCCTGGGTGATCCCCAGGCGCACGCCGGTCGGGTTGATTTTGTTTCCCATCGGTCGTTAGGCGTCTTGGGGAGTCACACCAATGGAGATGTGACAGGTGGGCTTTTTGATCTGGTAGGCGCGGCCCTGGGCCCGGGGGCGATAGCGCTTCATGGCAGGTCCCATGTCTGCGCTGGCCAGGGTGACCACCAGGTTGCTGGGATCGAGTCCCATGTTGTGCTCGGCGTTGGCCACAGCTGAGCGCAGAACCTTGGTGATCGGCCCTGTGGAGCGGTAGGGCATGAACTCGAGCATGATCAGCGCGTCGCGATAGCTGCGACCGCGGATCTGATCGAGCACCCGGCGAACCTTCGAAACCGAGCCGCGCACGAAGCGGGCATGGGCCAGGGCCTGGGGGGATGCGGTGGTGGCCATCTCAGCGTCCTCCTTTCTTGTCTTTGATGTGGCCCTTGAAGGTGCGAGTCGGCGCGAACTCCCCGAGCTTGTGACCCACCATTTGCTCGGTCACAAAGACCGGCACGTGGGCCTTGCCGTTGTGCACGGCAATGGTGTGGCCGATCATCATCGGCAGGATGGTGGAGGCCCGAGACCAGGTCTTGATCACGGGCTTTTCGCCGGCTGCGTTCAGCTTCTCCACCTTGCGGAGGAGGCTGTCGGCGACGAAAGGTCCTTTTTTGAGTGAGCGTCCCATGGCGGTTTAAGCGATCAGCAAGAGGTGTTGGTTCATCAGGAATCCCGTCCGCCACGGCTCCGCTTGGAGGTCTTGCGACGCTTGCGGAGGACGAACTTGTTGCTGGGCTTGTTGCGCTTGCGGGTCTTGAGGCCCAGGGCGGGTTTGCCCCAGGGAGTCACAGGACCAGAGCGGCCGATGGGAGCGCGACCCTCGCCACCACCATGGGGGTGATCGCAGGGGTTCATCACGCTGCCGCGCACCTCGGGGCGGCGACCCAGCCAGCGTTTGCGACCAGCCTTGCCCAGGCTGGTGTTGCGGACTTCAGAGTTGCCCACTTCGCCGAGGGTGGCGTAGCACTCGCGGCGCACCAAGCGAACCTCGGTGGAGGGCAGCTTGAGGGCGACGTAGTCCCCCTCTTTGGCCATCACCTGGGCGCTGGCACCAGCGGTGCGAACCATTTGGCCGCCGCGTCCGGCATAGAGCTCAACGTTGTGAACGGCTGAACCCAGAGGAATCGCTGAAAGCGGCAGGGCATTGCCCACCTCAATGGGGGCCTCAGGTCCTGCCACCACCTCCTGACCCACCTGCACGCCGGCGGGATGAAGGATGTAGCGCTTTTCGCCGTCGGCGTAATAGAGCAGCGCCAGCCGCGCATTGCGATGCGGGTCGTACTGGATGGCAGCCACGCGGGCCACCACACCGTGCTTGTCGCGACGGAAATCAACGATCCGGTAGAGCCGCTTGTGGCCACCACCACGGTGGCGGCAGGTGATCACACCGCGGTTGTTGCGGCCCTTGCGGCGGTGCTTGGCCACCACAAGGCTGCGTTCCGGCTTGCGCCGGGTGACTTCACTGAAGTCGCTGACCACCCGGGTGCGAGTGCCGGGGGTGTAAGGGCGGAAGCTACGAATTCCCATGACTAACGCTCCTTACGACTCAGGGAAAAGCTGGATGCTGTTGCCTTCGGCAAGACGCACCACGGCCTTTTTGACCTGGGAGCGGCGTCCGGCAAAGCGACCGACTCGGCGGGTGCGCCGGGGCGGATTCATGGTGCTAACCCCAATGACCTTGACGTCGAACAGATGCTCAACGGCGGCCTTGATGTCGGGCTTGGCAGCCCGAGGGTCCACCTCAAAGGTGTACTGATTCAGCTCGAGGGCTCGGGTGGCCTTCTCGGTGATCAGGGGCCTGCGGATCACATCCGCCAGGCGAGAGCTGAAACGCTCAGCCATTGCCGTACACCTCCTGGATCTTGGTGAGAGCGTCTTCACTCACCACCAACTTTTGGGCGTTGAGTAGATCGAAAACATTGAGCTGATCGGCAGCGATCAGCTTGAGCTGGGGCAGGTTGCGGACCGAGAGCCTGACGTTGTCGCTGATGTCAGCGAGCACCATCAGAACCTTGCTGCCAGAGGGAACCCCCCAGCGCTCAAGGGCGGACAGCACCTCCTTGGTTTTGGGCTTGGCGAGCTTGTCGCCAAAGGCCTTCACCACCACCATGTCCTCGCTACGGCTCATCAGAGCCGTGCGCAGGGCCAGACGGCGCTCTTTGCGGTTCATGTCCAGCTCATAGGAGCGGGGCTTGGGACCGAAAACGATGCCGCCGCCGGGACGCAGGGGGGTGCGGATCGAACCCTGACGGGCCCGGCCGGTGCCTTTCTGCTTGTAAGGCTTGCGGCCACCACCGCGCACCTCAGAGCGGGTCAGCGTGCTGGCGGTGCCCTGACGGGCGTTCGCCAACTGCCGCACCACGGCGCGATGGATGAGATCAGCGGCCGAAGTCTCCTTGGCCACTTTCAGATCGAGGGAGGCCTTGCCTGCCTCTTTGCCTTGCCAGTCTTGGATGACGCAATTCATGGTTCAGTCCCTCCTCAAGCCGTGGCCTTGGCACCGACCCGCACCGCGGGGCGAATGCTCAACAGGGCACCCGGCTTGCCGGGTACGGACCCTTTGACCACGAGCAGATTGCGCTCGCTGTCGACCTTGAGCACCACCAGGCCTTTGACCGTGGTTTTGGTGCCGCCGTAACGACCAGCCATGCGCTTACCGGGGTAAATGCGGCCGGGCGTGGTGCCGGCGCCAGTCGAACCCGGTTCGCGGTGGTTCTTGGAGCCGTGGGTCATGGGACCGCGGCTGAAGCCGTGACGCTTTTGGTAACCCGAAAAACCACGACCCATGGTGTCGCCGCTGACGTCCACTTTCTGGCCGGGCTCAAAGGCATCAACGGTGACGCTGCTGCCGAGCTCGACGCCGTCGGTGGAATCGACGCGGTACTCCTTGAGGTGGCGAAGCAGGTCTTCACCTGACTTCTTGAGGTGACCCTTGGCGGGCTGATTGACGAGCTTTTCGCGCACGTCGCCAAAACCCACCTGAACAGCGCTGTAGCCGTCGTTGGTGGGAGTTTTGACTTGAGTGATGCGGCAAGGGCCCGCTTCGATCACGGTGACCGGAACGGCCCTGCCCTCGTCGTCGAAGAATTGGGACATGCCCAATTTCTTCCCGAGAATGCCGATGGACATTGGGGAGGGGAAAGACGCCAGCTGGACAACCCCGCAGCAGCACAAGGCCAACTGGGGGTGGATGACTGAAGCGAAACGTGTGTTCCGTTCAGGTTTGGCTGGGACTGATCACCGCTGGTCGTGTGGACTGAGCAGCGCTAGTTTCCCGGCAGCACCTCGCCGAAGCGAGTCGCGGCACTGGCCAAAGGAGAAGTCATCAACCGTGATGACTCCCGGCATTTCCGCTGGAGGCCCGGCTGACGGTCGGGCACAGCAATAAATGCGCAAGCAAAGACCCTAACTCATCACCCTTTCCTGGAATGGCGGGCGCCGTTCCTGCCAAACTTTGCTGTATCTGCTGAAGTCGCTCCATGCCCCTGCTGCTCACCGGCCGCGCTTTCCGCCGGGACCTCGAGCGCGAACGGGCCTTGGCGGTGTATGCCCCACTCGAGGGCGGAGCTGAGACACGCTTGCTGCGCCGGCTGCGCGCTGCTGGCTATCGCACAGAGCTGACATCAGCCCGCGGGCTGGGAGATCCAGAAGCCTTTCTGCTTGGGCTTCATGGTGTGCGCCCGCCCCATCTAGGCCACCACTGCGTTGGCCGTGATGCCGCTGTTGGAGAGGTGCAGCTGGTGATGCCCCAGCTCGGCCCTGCCTTGGCCAGTGGTGCACCGGTTGTGCTCTGGATGCTGGAAGGACAGGTGCTCTCGTCGGCGGAGCAAGCCAGCCTGTTGGCCCTGTGTGAGCGTGAGCCCCGCCTTCACATGGTTGTGGAACTCGGCGGTAGTCGCAGCTTGCGCTGGACTCCGCTCAGAGCTGCGCTTGCGGCCTAACCAGCCCTCCGGGCCGCGGCGCGCTCTCGCCGCTGGCCGTTGGGTCAAATGGATTGGTGGTGCCAGCAATCACGATCTGGCGGCCCTCGAGGATTTGGCCGCATTGGCGGCCCTGGCTGGAGCGGATTGCCTCGATGTGGCAGCCGATGGGGCGGTGGTCGCTGCTGTGCGCCGTGGCATGGATTGGGCCCAGCAACACGGGCGCCCAACTCGGCCCTGGCTGATGGTGAGCCTGAGCGATGGCGAGGACCCCCATTTCCGTAAGGCCTGGTTTGATCCCAGCCGCTGTCCAGCTGACTGCCCCCGGCCCTGCGCCAAGGTCTGCCCGCCGCTGGCGATCTCCGCTCAGGGGCCTGTCTTGGACGAGCGTTGTTATGGCTGCGGCCGCTGTTTGCCGGTTTGCCCCCTGGGGTTGATTGAGGAGCGCAGCATGGCCCTATCGCCGCAGGCTTTGCCTGCGTTGTTGCAGCAGTTGCAGCCCGATGCGATTGAGCTGCACACCCATCCAGGCCGGGCCGCTGACTTTGCTCAGCGCCTGCAGCAAATTGAGCGCAGTGGCGTGGCTCTGCAGCTGCTCTCGGTGAGCTGCCCTGAGGGCTCGGGCGATGCCATGCCGCACCATCTTTGGCAATTGCATCAGCTGCTGCAGGGCAGCCGCTGGCCCTGGCTCTGGCAGCTCGATGGCCGCCCCATGAGTGGGGATATTGGCGCTGGCACCGCCCAGGCGGCCGTCAACCTGCTGCAGCGCCGCCGGGGCCAGTTGCCGCCTGGGCCACTGCAGCTGGCGGGCGGCACCAATCACGACAGCAGGCGTCGCTTGGAGCGTGAGGGTTTGGCTGATGCGGTGGCTGGGATTGCCTATGGCGGCAGCGCGCGCAAGCTGATCCAACCGCTGTTGCAGCAGGCGCAAGCCCGTGGGCAGGCGTTGCGCGCCTGCCCTGATCTGTGGGGCCAGGCCCTGGCGCAGTTGCAGAGCCTCTTCAGCCGCCCTGAGCTGGCCGGAAACTGCTAGAACCCAGACAGGGAGCTGGATGTTGCACCTTGTTGGAGAAGGTTCCACCCCTGCATCCGTCGATCACCGTCAGTGAGCAATGCATCACCGACGATTTGGACCGGTTGTTAGCGCTGCTGCCGGAACGCTTGCAGGTCTGTTTGGCGGCGCCCGAGCGCCGGGCTGACTTGCTGGAGGTGGTGCTGGATTTAGGCCGTTTGCCGGCGGCCCGTTATGCCGATCGCACCGACGATCTGGGTGATCAGCCCGTCAGCAGCGATGACTTGCAAGGGGTCATTGAACGGCTGGGTCCTTTTGGGGGCGACAACCGCGCTGGCATCGAGCGCACCCTGCATCGCATCAGTGCTGTGCGTAATCGCTCGGGCCGCGTGATTGGTCTGACCTGCCGGGTTGGGCGGGCTGTGTTTGGCACCGTGGCCATGGTGCGAGATCTGCTGGATACGGGTGAATCCCTGCTGCTGCTGGGCCGGCCAGGGGTTGGGAAGACCACGGCGTTGCGTGAGATCGCCCGGGTGTTGGCCGATGACTTAGGTCGTCGCGTGATGGTGATCGACACCAGCAATGAAATTGCTGGAGATGGAGACATCCCGCATCCAGCCATTGGCCGGGCCAGGCGCCTGCAGGTGGCCCGGCCGCAGCTGCAACACCGGGTGATGATCGAGGCGGTGGAAAACCACATGCCCGAGGTCATCGTGATCGATGAAATCGGCACTGAGCAGGAGGCGCAGGCCGCCCGAACCATCGCTGAGCGCGGAGTTCAGTTGGTGGCAACAGCCCATGGCAATGCCCTCGCCAATTTGGTGCGCAATCCCACCTTGAGTGATCTGGTTGGCGGTGTGCAGGCCGTCACCCTTGGCGACGACGAAGCCCGGCGCCGCGGCAGTCAAAAGGCTGTGCTGGAACGGGCCGCTGAACCCACGTTCCCCTTGGCGGTTGAGATGCACAGCCGCAGCCGCTGGATGGTCCATGGCGATGTGGCAGCCACGGTGGATCAGCTTTTGCGGGGACAGTCATCGGCCCCAGAGGTGCGCTCCGTAGGCCCTGATGGTGTGCTGGTGGTGGAACGGCCGACCTTGCAGGGGCCCAGGCGTGGCGGCCCCAAACGTCCGCCCTTGGCCGCCCAGGTGGTTCCGCTGCCGGCCCCAGCAACAGCTCCTGAACGCCCGCTGCGGGTGTTCTGTTGCGGCATCGCGCCGCGCCTGGTGTTGCAGGCAGCGCGCACGCGCCGCTGGCCTGTTCAGCTCACCGATGAATTGCTGCGCGCTGATGCTGTTTTGGCGGGCCGCCATCAATTGGGCCGCCATCCCGACCTGCGCAAGCGTGCCCGCGATGGTGCTGTGCCCATTCACGTGATCAAAGCCGACAGCCTTCCCCAGGTGCAGCGCGCTTTGGAGCGCTTGCTGCGCCGTCATGGAGAAGCCGAAATCGCCCAGGGTGTTTGACGTTTGGCGGGTCGTTGTGGCTAGATAAGAGCTCGCGCGAGCCATGGCCGCGCGCGTTTCGATGGGCCGTCGCCAAGTGGTAAGGCAGCGGGTTTTGGTCCCGCCATTCCTAGGTTCGAATCCTAGCGGCCCAGTTTTTTTAGATCCCAGTGCTGATCTCGGATTTCGACGGCGTCATCGTCGATGGCATGGAGGAGTACTGGTGGTCGGCCCGCCGGGCTGCCGCCCAGTTGCTGCCCTCTGGCGTGCCGTTGCCCCAGGCGGTCCCTGAGGCGTTTCGCCAACTGCGCCCCCAGGTGCACCACGGCTGGGAGATGCCGCTGCTGGCCGCTGTCATCGCTGGTTATGGCCAGCCCCTAGCGGCGTTCCACGTGGATTACGCCGCAGCGTTGGCCGCCAGCCTGCAGCAGTTGGCCTGGTCTGAGCCGCAGCTCACAGAGGCCTTGGATACTGTTCGCCAGCAGGCCATTGCCACGGATCGTCAAGCCTGGCTGGCGCTGCACCGCCCCTATCCCTGGATGCTGAAGGCGTTGCAACGTCTTGATGCTGAAGGCGTGCCTTGGGGTGTGCTCACCACCAAAAGTGCTGGTTTTACGGCGGACTTGTTGAGCAGCCATCGGTTGCATCCCCAGGTGATCTATGGCCGTGAGGACGGCCCCAAGCCCGAGGTTTTGCAGCGCCTCCTGGCCCAGGCACCGGCCAGTGGCCCGTGGCGCTTCTTAGAGGACAGGCGCCTGACCTTGGAGGCTGTTCGGGCGCTGCCAGCGCTGGATGCTGTGCACTGCTTGCTGGTCACCTGGGGGTATCTCCGCCCCGGTGATGCCCAGAATTTGCCGGCTGGCATCAAGCTGCTCGAGCCAGAAGTGGTGACTCAACCCCTGGCGCAATGGCCCGCAGCCGCTATAGTACAAGCGAACTAATTTCCCTGGCGCTCCGCCGATCGAAACACCGGGCGACGATCGTGGCATCTTGCTTTTTGTCATCGCACGATGCCCGGTAATTCCGTCTTCGGGCGCCTTCTTTAACCGCTGCTAATCCGTTTTCTCCATGGCCGATCCCAAGTCCAACCAAGCTCCCGCTGCTGAGCGTGAAAAGGCCCTGGGTCTGGTGCTGAATCAGATCGAACGCAACTTCGGCAAGGGTTCGATCATGCGCTTGGGGGATGCCTCCCGCATGCGGGTTGAAACCATCTCCACCGGTGCGCTCACCTTGGATCTCGCCCTGGGCGGCGGTTATCCCAAAGGCCGCGTTGTTGAGATTTACGGCCCGGAAAGCTCCGGTAAAACCACGCTCACCCTGCATGCCATTGCTGAGGTGCAACGGAGTGGTGGTGTGGCGGCCTTTGTCGATGCTGAGCACGCGCTTGATCCTGTCTATGCCGCCTCGTTGGGGGTGGATATCGAGAACCTGCTGGTGTCTCAGCCCGACACCGGCGAAATGGCCCTCGAGATCGTTGATCAGCTGGTGCGTTCAGCGGCTGTCGATCTGGTGGTCGTCGACTCGGTGGCGGCGTTGACTCCTCGCGCTGAGATTGAAGGGGAGATGGGTGATCTGGCTGTGGGCGCTCAGGCCCGTCTGATGAGCCAGGCGATGCGCAAGATCACCGGCAACATCGGCAAGTCCGGTTGCACGGTGATCTTCCTCAACCAGCTCAGGCTCAAGATCGGCGTCACCTACGGCAATCCAGAAACCACCACCGGTGG
>CAJWAH010000008.1 GCA_913020095.1 uncultured Synechococcus sp. | reverse complement strand
TCACCCAGCCCTTCCACACGCCGCTGCAGTCCTGTTGGCATTTGATCGCCCAGCAGCTGGGGCAAACCTTGGGGCGGCAGGCTGCACACCACATCGGCAGCCCCGATCGAAAAGGTCTGCCCCTTGGGTCCCATCCCCTGCACATGCCAGCCGCCATTGGTGGCTTGCAGCGTGTTCACCCGATGCCGCAGGCGCAGTTCACCGCCGGCTTGGTGCAGCGCGGTTTCCAGGCTGGTGCTGAGCTCTTGCATGGAGCCGTGCAAGTGCCAAAGCCCGAGGGGCTCCTGCACCATCGCCAGCACCGTGACCCCATAGAGCGCTGCGGTGCGATCGGCCGGCTCTTGGGAATACAGCCTCAGCTGCAGATCCAAAAACCGCCGCAGCCGCTGGTGCCCAGGGCCGCTGCAGCCGCAGAGCCCCAATAGGTCGGCCACCGTGGCCGTGCTGAGCAGCCCGCTGAGCACATTGCCGGGGCCAATGGCGCGCAGCAGCTGGCTGAGGTCCCAGCCGTTGCGCGGCGGCAGCACCGGTCGCCGCCCGGCGAAGGCCCAGTTGCTGGCGTGCAAGCGCTGGCAGAGCTGCCAGAAGCGCTCACTGCCTGGAAAGTGCTGCTCCCGTTCTTGCCGCCAACGTTCTGGATCCCTCCAAATCCGAACGGGCGGGTGCCCATCGGCGAGATCCACCACACAGCCGGGGTCGAGGGGTGTGGCCTGCGGCAGCGGCACCCCCAGTTCGGCAAACAGGCGTTGATGGCTGCCGCCAGGCTCAAAGCCAGCCACCTGGGTGGCTCCGGCATCAAAGGTGTAAGGGCCACGCCGAAAGGTGCCGGCGCAGCCACCGCTTTGGTGGTGGGCTTCCAGCAGCACCACGCCACAGCCCTGACGGGCCAGCAGCGCTGCCGCGGTGAGGCCGGCGATTCCGGCCCCTAACACCACCACATCTGTTGAGCTCAGGGTCGTTCCGTCAGGCTTGCTGCAGCACAGTCTGGGAACTCAGGGCGTTGAGCGAGAGCAGCTTTGATCTGCAGTCCTGGCTGCAGCAGCAAGGGGTCAGTGCTGAGCAAGCCAGGGGTCGCTTCTTTTGCAAATGGCTTGCGGCTGATCAGCTCGAGCGGTTGCAAGCGGAGGCCGAAGGCTTGCAAGCCTTGATCCCCTGCGCCGGCTCCCTGGTGTTGCCAAGACCCTTGGCCCTGGGTTTGGCCCAGGGGCGGGCCCTGTTGGTGCTCGATTGGCTCGATTTGGCTGGCGGCGATCGCGCCGGCTGGGAGCGTCTTGGTCGCGGCCTAGCCAAGCTGCACCGGCGCAGCTTGGAGCTCACCCCCGCCCCTGGATTGTTTGGTTGGCAGGGCGACCGTTGGATCGGCGCTGGGATCCAGCGCGGAGGCTGGCAACGCAGCTGGGGAGCGTTCTTTTGCCGGCAGCGTTTGGCCGATCAATTCCAGCGGCTTGAGGCCCAAGGTCTGCGGTGGCCCCAGAGCGAGAGGTTGCTGGAGCTGTTGCCGCCTTGGCTGGAGCAGCACCAACCAGATCCATGCTTGGTGCATGGCGACCTTTGGCCTGGCAACGCGGGCGTGCTTCGTGATGGCCGCCCCTGCCTCTATGACCCGGCGGTCTCCTACAGCGATCGCGAGGTGGACTTGGCCATGGCCCGGATGTTTGGCGGGTTGCCTGAGGCTTTTTTTGCGGCCTACAACGACGAATGGCCGCTGCCAGCAGGAGCTGAGCAGCGGCTTATCGCGTACAACCTCTTCCATCTCCTCAACCACGCCAACCTGTTTGGCGGCTCCTATGTCGATCAGAGCCGCCGCAGTGTTGAGGCGTTATTGCGGTTGCTCTGAGCCTCAGCCCAGGTACTCCTGACGCAGTTTGGTGATGCTCTGGACCAGCTCCTCGCGCTTGGTGCTGGTGCGCAGGTTGTTCCAGCTCCAGCTGCCAACCACCACCAAGCCCAGCAGTTCCAGCAGTCCGGGGACCACAGGCAGCAGGTTGATGGTGTCCAGAACCCCTTTGATCAGGATCTGAGCCACGATCACGGCGATCAGGATGCCGGCGGCTTTGCCGATCCGGCCCATCTGATTCCAGTCGACGCCGTCGAGAGCGGTGTTGACTTTGCCGAGCACTTCGGCGTAGCGCTCCTTGAACTCGCCTGCCTTGGCTTGCAGGTCGACGCCCCCATCGGCGGTCGTCTCAGCGACCACCTCCTGCGCCTCAGTTTTGACTTCGGTGGTCTCCGTCATGGAGGTTGGAAATGAATCTGCTGGTCAAGTTATCGAGCCCCAACCGGTTTCACCAGCTCTGCTGGAGCTCAATGGGCATTGGCTGATGGTTCTCGAGCGCGATTTGCGGAGTGCCTGGCCCCATGAGGGGTGTGCCCTGTTGCTTGGCGAGCCTGGTCGCGTGCACTGGGTCTGGCCCTGCCTCAATGCCTGGCAGCCGGGTGCGCATCAAGCCCCAGAGTTAAGTCGCCGCAACCGTTTCAGTATTGACCCCGCCGAGTTGGTGACAGCCCAGCGTTGGTGCCGTGATCGCCACTGGCAGCTGCTTGGGGCGGCCCATAGCCACCCCACCGGACCGGTCATGCCGTCCGCTGAAGACCTCCATTGGGGCTGGCCCGGGGCGCTGATGTTGATTCGCGGTTATGCCCCATTGGCCTGGGGCGCCTGGTCTCTGCAGGGTGAGCTGGGCTGTTTGCAGCCCCAAGCGCTGCACTTGCAGCTCACCGGTGACGGGCATTTGGGAAAGTAGAGGATCCGCTGGGTTGCTCCAGCGCTTGAGATCCACCCCCCATGCTTCCCCCTGATATCAGCGGCGTCGAGCTCAGTCCCGACGAAATCGCCCGCTTCTCTCGGCATCTGATCCTGCCGGAAGTGGGTATGGAGGGTCAGAAGCGGCTCAAAGGTGCCTCGGTGCTGTGTGTCGGCACTGGTGGACTGGGCTCACCGCTGTTGCTGTATCTGGCGGCAGCTGGTGTCGGCCGCCTCGGCATCGTGGATTTTGATGTGGTGGATCACAGCAACCTGCAGCGGCAGGTGATCCATGGCACCAGCTGGGTGGGTAAGCCCAAGATCGAATCGGCTAAGGCCCGCATCCACGAGATCAATCCCCACTGTCAGGTGGATCTCTACGAGACCGCCCTCACCAGTGAGAACGCGCTGGAGATCATTCGTCCCTACGACATCGTTTGTGACGGCACCGACAACTTCCCGACGCGCTACCTGGTGAATGACGCCTGCGTGCTGCTCGGCAAGCCCAATGTCTATGGCTCGATCTTCCGTTTTGAAGGTCAGGCCACGGTGTTCAACCTGGATGCTGAAAGCCCCAACTACCGGGACCTCTTCCCTGAGCCGCCACCGCCGGGCTTGGTCCCCTCCTGCGCCGAAGGCGGTGTGGTGGGGGTGTTGCCGGGAATCATTGGAGTGATCCAGGCCACTGAAGCGGTCAAGATCATCACCGGCATCGGCACCACCCTCAGCGGTCGTTTGCTGCTGTTCGATGCCCTCAAGATGAGCTTCCGCGAGCTCAAGTTGCGGCCCAGCCCTGAGAGGCCGGTGATCGACAAACTGATCGACTATCAGGAGTTCTGTGGGGTGGGTGGAACCGCTCCCGGTCAAGAGGAGGCAGGTGCTGTGGAAACCATCAGCGTTGGTGAGCTCAAAACACTGCTCGATTCCGGCGGCGATGACATCGTGCTGCTGGACGTGCGCATGCCCCAGGAAGCCGAGATCGCCACGATCCCCGGGGCGGTGTTGGTGCCCCTCGATCAGATCGAAAATGGCACGGCGATTGAGCAGGTGCGCGAGCTGGCAGCCGGCAAACGCCTCTACGCCCACTGCAAGTTGGGTGGCCGCAGTGCCAAGGCCTTGATTGCCCTCAAGCGCGAAGGCATCGAAGGCATCAACGTCACAGGCGGCATTGATGCCTGGAGCCAGGAGATTGATCCCTCGGTTCAGCGTTACTGAGCCAGGCGGGCCGGGATTGGGTTAAGCAGGAGATGGTCGCCTGCAGCTGTGTTTCCTCTCCTGCTGCCCCTGCGCCTTTGGCCCCACCTGCGCCGTCAGCGTTGGCGGGTTGTCTTGGCTGTGCTCACGGTGCTGCCGGATCCCTTGTTGATGGTGGGGATCCCGGTGCTGTTGCAGCTGGTGATCGATCGGGTTCTGGCCGATCAAGGCGGCATCGACATCCTGCCGCTGCTGCTGTTGCCCTGCGCCTGGTTGCTGGTGGCGGTCGCCTGCAATGGGGCGTCGGTGAATCTGTTTGCGGCCCTGGGCAGTCGCCTCGGCACGGATTTTCGTCAGCGCTTGTTCAACCACCTGCTCGAGCAACCGCTGGATCGCCGCTGGACTCCCGGTGATGAGCAGGCGCTGTTGACCCAGCAAATTCCCACCCTGGAAAACGTGGTGGTGGTGCAGCTTCCGCTGTTCATTTGGACCGTGGCGCAGATCCTGCTGGGGGTGTTGCTGCTGCTGCAAACCGACTGGCGCTTGGCCCTGGTGGCGGTGGTCTTGACCCCGTTGCTGCTGATCTCTCAGGTGGCGTTTAATCCCGCCTTGGCCAGGCGTGAGCAGCAGCGGGTGAGCCGGGCCGCACTGCTGCTGGCCTATGCCGCGGAGCGCCTGCGTGGCCGCGAAGTGGTGGATTTGTTTGGCTTGAAAGCCAGCACCAGCGATGGATTTGCTGCTGGTAATAGCGCCTTGATGCGCGCGGCCCGCCGCGTCGGCATGGTGTCGGGGGTGCAGAGCGCCGCCCTGACGGCCTCAGCGTTGCTGACCTTGGTCAGCGTCTTTGCTCTGGGCTGTTGGTTGATGCTCGCCGGCCAGCTGAGTGTTGGCCAGTTGGTGGCGTCCATGGGCATTGCCACAGCAATGGTGAGCGGCATGTGGCAGCTCGGCACCTCCCTGCTGCCGCTGCAAGCGGGCAGCACCGCCTTGGATCTGTTGCAACAGCAGTTGCAGCAGGCCAGCGCGCAACGCGCTCAGGCCGCCAGCGTCTTGCCAGCGCCGCCGCCGCTCAGCCAGGGCTTGGTGCTCGATCAAGTTCAGTTCCGCTACCCAGACGGTGGCGGTTTGACCGACCTCTGTTTGACCATCCCCGCTGGCAGTTCCTTAGCTCTGGTAGGCCCCAGCGGTGGCGGCAAAAGCACCGTTCTGCGCTTGTTGCTGCGCCAGCTGCAGCCCCAGTTTGGGAGCCTCAAAGTCGATGGCATCGATCTCCACAGCACCGATCGCGAGCAGTGGCTGCATCAGGTGGCGCTGGTGCCCCAAGAGAGCGATTTGTTTGATCTCAGCATTGCCGACAACATTCGCCTAGGGCGGCTTGAGGCCAGTGATGCCGAGGTGGCGGCCGCTGCCGAAGCAGCCGAGTTGGGCAGCTTTGTGGCGAGCTTGCCCGAGGGCCTGAACACCGTGGTTGGCCCTGGCGGCGGACGGCTCTCAGGCGGCCAGCGTCAACGCATCGCCATTGCCCGCGCGATTGTGCGCGACCCCAAGCTGCTGCTGCTTGATGAAGCCACAAGCGCCCTGGATCCTGGAACGGAAGAGGCCATCAATCGCACCTTGGCCCGCTTGGGCCAAGGGCGCACGGTGGTGTCGGTGTTGCACCGGCTTCGGGCGGCTGCGGCGATGGATCAGGTGGCCGTCATCTCCGATGGCCGGGTTGTTGAGCTAGGCCACCACAACGCGCTGCTGGCCGAAGGCGGCCTCTACGCCAACTTCTGGCACCGCCAGATGAGTGGCTTCGATATCAGCTCCAGCCATCGGGTGCGCATCACGGCCGAACGGCTCGCTTCAATTCCCCTCTTCCATGGGGTGGAGAAGGCGGTGTTGCGCTGGCTGGCCGCGGAATTTGTGAGCGAGCGGGTGCGGCCTGGTGAGGAGGTGTTTCGCGAGGGCGATCCCCCCGACAGCTTTTATGTGGTGGTGGCGGGCATCCTTGAGGTGCTGCAAGACGATCTCTGGGGCGGCGTGCCCATCAAGCAAGGGGTTGTGGAAGAAGGGGATTTCTTTGGCGATGCCGGGCTGCTGGAGGACCGGCCGCGGGCGGTCACGGTGCGTGCTCGCGGCGAGGGGCTGCTGCTGAGGCTCGATCGCGACCGCTTTTTGGATCTGTTGGAGCGCGATCCGGATTACCGCCGCTTTTTCAACCACTCAGCGCAGGCCAGCGTTTAGCGGTAAGGCGCCAGGCCAAAGCCTTCGGCGGCACTGCGTGAACTAGGTCGTGGAGCCCGCTGCACCACCCGGGGTTGCCGTTGCAGTGGCTGGCCGCCAGAGGCGCGCCGCAGCAAGCGGCCGCAGCCACCGGCGTTGTTGATGGCGGCTTGGATTTGATTGGGCCGAATCTGTTGGTACCAACCACTGGGCCAACCCTGCTTGGCACCCAACGCCTGCACAAAGCGGTAGGACTGCATTTGGGTGGCCCGTCCCACCGAATGCAGGCAATAGCCAAGGGCTAAATCAACGGCGGCTTCCTGGGGCATGGCCATGGCCTGGGCTGGGAGCCACAGCGCCGGGGTAAGCAGAACGGGCAGAAAACGCATGGTGAGCATGGATCGAGGTCAACCGCAGTAGCGCTGGAAGAGGTTCAACACCTGGTCCGGGTCGAGCTTGGCGGTGTAGCGCGCCTCCAGCTCGGAGAGCCGGCGCGAGGCCGGATAGAGCTGCAGGGAGGCCAACTCGTGCGGATAGCGCCGGGCCAGGGTGCGAGCCATTTGGCGATGCAGGGCTGGTCGGGTCAGCGAGCGGCCGTAGCAGGCCTGCATGCGGTGGGCGGCTTCGTGGGCCAAGGTGTCCCACACCGCGGCTGGGTTCTGGTGCACCCGGCAGATCACGATTTGATCGCTGGGCCGGTGATACAGCCCCTGCACCCTGGGCAGGGAGTTGCAGTCCCGCTGCACGACGCGAGCGCCCTTGGCCTCAAGGCGTTGACGCAGCGCATCGATGGCCTGCCAGTTGCGGCTGTGGGCTGGTGCCGTAGAGCTGACACCAACACCGAGAACGGCAAGCAGAGAGAGTGCAACGCGCATCAAAAGAGCGTTGCCCACAGTCATGGCCAAGGTGTGACTGGGCGGCCGCTCAGATGTGACAGAACCTTGGCGTTTAGTAATCGACGCCCCGTTTGAGGTCGACGCCGCGCTCGGCGTAGTGCTTATGGCACACCATCTCGGAGTGAACGCTGGCCAGATCGAAGTAGGCCGGCAGGTTTTTGCAGCGGCCCGTGATGATCACCTCGGTGTCGCGTGGTTTGCGCAACAGGGTTTGCATGATCGGTTCAACCGGCAGCAACTCGAGGTCCACCGTTGGATTGAGTTCGTCGAGGATCACCGTTTTGTAGAGCCCGCTGGCAATGGCGGCGCGGGCGATTTCCCAGGCCCGCTCGGCTTCCACGTAGTCGATTGGCTGCTGCTGACCGCGCCAGACGATGGCATCACGGCCGGAGCGCAGGTGATCCACCAGGTGGGGATAGCTCTCGCGCAGCGCTGCAATGGCGCTGTCCTCGGTGTAGCCCTTGCCGCCTTTGAGCCACTGCAGGATCAGCACGCGGTGGCTCTTGTCTTGGCTGATGCCTTTGCCGATGGCTTGCAGCGCTTTGCCCAGGGCACTGGTGGATTTGCCCTTGCCTTCACCGGTGTAGATCTCGATGCCCTCCATGCCCAGCTGGCTGGGCCCCTCGTGGAGATGGGGCCGCATTTCAGAGTGCAGATCGGCCAGGTTGACCAACGAGCGCGGAGCTCCGCGGCCGGTGGCAATCACCTCAAGGCCCGGTGGCTTGGCCGCCAAGGTGCGCACCACGTCTTCTTCATCGAGCAGCCCCAGGTTCAGCAGGGGGTTGAGCTCATCGAGCACCACCACCGAATAGAGGGCACTGGCGAGGGCCCCTTTGGCGATATCCCAGCCCCGCTGGGCTTCTTGGCGGTCAAAACGGGTGACTTCATCGGCAGTGAAGAAGTCGGCGCGGCCGGTTCTGACCTGGTCGATCAGGTGGGGGAAACCCTGTTGCAGCGCCTCAATGGCGGAGTCTTCGGCGTAGGCCCGGCCTGGCCCTTTGAGAAAGCGCAGCAGCAAAACGCGGGTGCGCTTTTTCTCGCAGATGCCAAGACCAATGGTGCGCAGCACCACGCCAAGGGCGGCTTGGCTTTTGCCTTTGCCTTCACCGTCGTAGACGTGCAGTTGACCGCGCAGGCGCTCGTCGCCACCGGCTGCTGTGCGAATGCCGATGCCCCGGCCGGTGGTTGCTGTCACAGCGCCCTTTGTCGATGACCTGGGTTGGCTTCGCGAGCCTAAGCGGGCCTCTTGGGGCCTGCCGTGATTTTTGATTCTCCTTGCGCCAAAAACATCCGGGACGTCCAGGCGCTCGCAACGCCAGCAGCTGTGGGCTTGAGGACCTGCAGAGATGGTTAACAGCGCTTTGCGCTTCGCCTTGATTTCGTACTACTTGGACTGCGATTGGCTGCCTGGATGAAGCGCTTGACCTTGCTGGGATTGCTGAGCCCAGTGGCCTTGCTGGCGGCCTGCAATCAGCCCGCTCCCAAGGCGGTGGCTCCCGCCCCTCAACCAGCCCCCGCCCCGGCTCCCGCTCCCGCACCAGCTACTGCTGGAGCCGCCGAGCTCACAAAACAAGGACTTTCGGCCTGCGCTGATGTGTTGCGCGGCCAAGGCTTTTTTGTGACTGACAAGGAGATTGATCGGCCGTTGTATGAGTTTGATGCGATCAAAGAGAACCAGAAATGGAAGATTAAAATGAGCGGTAATTGCGAGATTGTTTTACAGAAACTTGATTGACCTCAGGGTTCGCCTTCGGGAGCTCTTGGTTGATATCGGGGGTCAGTTGTTTTGATGCCTCTTGAGCACCAAGCGCTGTTGTTTGTGGCGATTGCGGTTGTTGCTTGGGTTTCCGCAACATTGCCTTGGCTGCGACTACCAACGTCGGTGCTCGAGATTGTTCTGGGTGCTGTGTTAGGCCCCCACGGCTTCAACTTTGATCAACCAGGCTCGGCATTGCAATTGCTGGCCAATTTGGGCTTGGGATTTCTATTTCTCCAGGCCGGATTTGAGCTTGATCCCAAGGCCTTTTTGTCTGGTGGGCTGCGTCTTGGTCTCACCAGTTGGCTGTTGTCGATTCCCCTGGCCCTGATGGTTGCGGGGCTCTTGATTGTGCTTGGTGAGATCTCCCACCAAGCCTTGCCTTGGGTGTCACTGGCGGTGATCACCACCTCAATGGGGATGGTGCAGCCCCTGCTGCGGGATCGCGAGTTGTTGCCGAAGGCCTATCGCTCGTTGGTGATGGTGCACGCCGGAATTGGAGAGGTGGTGCCGATCGTTTTGCTGAGCATCCTTGAGGGCCGCCGCTCCGAGATGGGCTTCACCCTGATTCACTTTTTGGGTTATTTGCTGATTGCTTTGGCGTTGATGGGGGTGGCGGCGTATTACCGCGGCAGCCTCAATCGTTTGTTGGTGCGCACCATGGATGGCAGCTCCCAACTGCCCATGCGCTACGCCATTGGCTTGTTGGTGGCCATGGTGGCCCTGGCCCATCTGCTCAATATTGATGTTGTGCTGGGCGCCTTGGTGGCGGGGGTGCTGCTTCGCTTCAGCACCAATGCCGATATCTGGCACAGATTGCAGGCCCGCATTGATGGTGTGGGCGCTGGCTTCTTGGTGCCGATTTTCTTTGTTGTCACGGGCATGAGCCTCGACTTTGCCCCGGTGCTGGCAGAGCCCGGGCGCTTGGTTTGGATCCCCTGTTTGATGCTGTTGATGCTGCTCGTGCGTGGGGTGCCAGTGGTGGTGATGACCCGCAAGCACCTGCCTGATCTCCGGGCCCGCCTCGCGCTGGGGTTGGATATCGCCACCCAGTTGCCGCTGCTGTTGGCTGTGGTGGTGTTGGCGGAACGCCAGGGGGTGATTGAGATGTCATTTGCCACCTTGCTGATTGCTGCGGCGATGGCCACCGTGCTCGTCTTCCCGGCGTTGGCGAGTGCGCTGTTGGCCCGTTGCACCCCGCCCGACCAGCCCAATGCCCAAGTCACTAGCCTGATTTGACCAGCAGGCTCCTGTGGTGTTTCGGCAGCTGGAATCACTGACCGCAGCGGACCAAGGCCAGCTCGATCGGCTCAGGCAACGGATCCGCCAATTTGGCCGCGTTTGTGTGGCCTATTCCGGCGGTGTCGACAGCGCGCTGGTGGCCGCCATTGCCCAGGAGCAACTGGCTGAAGCGGCCCTTGCCGTCACGGGCATCTCACCGGCGTTGGCGCCTCACTTGCGAGAGGAAGCCAGGCTGCAAGCCCAATGGCTCGGCATCGCCCACCAGGAGGTGTTGACCGCTGAGCTGCAGGATCCGGCCTATGCCAGCAATCCCACGGACCGGTGTTACGCCTGCAAACGCGAGTTGCACCGCCACCTCGCTGAGATCAGCCGCGCGGCCGCAGGCGCGCAGGTGCTCGATGGTGTCAACCACGATGATCTCGGCGACCATCGCCCCGGCATTGATGCCGCCCGCGAAGCGGGCGTTTGCTCCCCTCTTGCGGAGCTGCAGATTGATAAGGCGTCGGTGCGGCGCTTCTCAAAAGCGCTTGGATTTCCCTGGTGGGATAAGCCAGCGCAGCCCTGTTTGGCCTCCCGCTTCCCCTACGGCGAAGGCATTACGGCCTCGCGCCTGAGCCGGGTGGCCCAGGCTGAACGCTGGTTGCAACAGCGGGGCTTTGATCAAGTCCGGGTTCGCTCCCAAGGGGAGACCGCCCGCATCGAAGTGCCGGCGGCGCGTTTAGCCGAGCTGATGCAAGACGACTTGCGCCAAGAGTTGGTGCAAGTCTTCCTGCAACTGGGATTCACCGCCGTGAGCTTGGATTTGGAAGGGTTGGTGAGCGGCAAGCTCAACCGCTCCCTTCAGCCGATCGGCACCGACGTCTGACGCTCACTGTCCACCAGGCTGGCGGGAGTGCGGCGCCTGAAGCTGCGCAGGCTTTGATGGCCGGAGCCCAGCTCCTCACTGAGAACCGCGCATGCTTTTTCCGGCATGGTGTGGTCACCACAGGTGAACACATCCACAGCGGCATAACCCGCTTCAGGCCAGGTGTGGATGGAGATGTGGGACTCCGCCAGCAGGGCCAGGCCCGTGACGCCTTGGGGCTGGAATTGGTGGGTGATGAGATTCAGAAGTGTGGCGCCAGCCCGTTCGGCTGCTTGGGTGATGGCGCTTCTGAGAAAGACTTCGTCGTCGAGCTTGCTGGAGTCGCAGTCGTAGAGCTCGAGAATGCAGTGTTTTCCCACCATGTCCATGGGGACAGGCTGCGTGTTGGGGGAGGTGCTGGAGAGGCGTCCTGGATCAGGGTGCAGAACGGACGGTTGTGCCAATTGATTCGGGCAGACAAAAGGGCTAATAACCTTACCTGCAGCTCAGCGCAAAATTGTGTTGTCAATAGCCAACAGCCGCCGCACCTCTGCCACCAGCGCTGGGTTGACCGTTGGGGAGCTGCTGTTGATTTTGTTGGTTGCAGGCGTGGCTGTCGGCGGCACGGTGCTGGCGTTCCTTGGCTTCTCCTCGCCGCCGGCTGAGCAGCAGGCGGCCCCCGCGCTTACGCCGCAGGAAGAACAGCCCCAGCCCTGACTTCCACCAGCTGCGCCCGTTGCTGCCAGTCGGCCACGCAACTTTGCAGGTGCGTGGCACTCACCAAACATTGATGGCCTTCGCCAACAGCTTCCAGCAGCAGTTGTTGCCGTTGGGGATCCAGTTCGGCCAAGACATCGTCGAGCAGCAGCAGTGGCGGCACCCCACTGAGGCTGGTGACAAGCTCCAGTTCGGCCAACTTGAGGGCGAGCACGAGGCAGCGTTGTTGACCAGCGGAACCAAGCCTCCGTGCCGGCTCGCCCCCAAGCAGCAGGGCCACGTCATCCCGTTGGGGCCCAACGCTGCAATACCCCAAACGGGCCTCCTGCGGCCGTTGTTCTTGCAGCTGATCCAGCAGGCATTGCTGCCACACCTGCTCGTCTTCGTCGCCGTTGAGCTGGGTGCCGGGTTGGTAGAGCAGCTGCAGTTGTTCGCGTCCGCCGCTGAGCCGTTCTTGCCAAGGGGCAGCCAAGGGTTCCAGCCGTTTGAGGGCGCGGTGGCGGCGGCGATGCAGGCGGGTTCCGATCACCGCCAACTGGTGGTCAAAGGCATCCAACAACTCATCGCGGTTGCTGAGTTGGCGTTTGAGCAGTTGTGAGCGCTGCCGCAGGAGCCGTCCATAGCGGCTCAGCAATTCGCCGTAGACGGGTTCGAGTTGTTGCACGACACGGTCGAGCCAATCGCGCCGGCCCGATGGTTCACCGCGCACCAAGCTCAGATCAAGGGCACTAAATCCAACGCAGCGCAGCGGCCCAATCAGATCAGCGTGGCGCTCCAGCAGCTTTCCGTTGCGCTGAACCCGCCGCCCCCCCTGGCGCCTGAGTTCAATCGCCAACTCATCGCCGGCTTCCTCTCCCACCCAGGCTTTGAGCCTGCTGCTGGTCTCCCCGCGTTGGATCAGATCGCGATCTTGGCTGCAGCGGTGGGAGCGCAGGCTGGCCAGCAGCTCAACAGCTTCCAGCAGGTTGGACTTGCCCTCGCCGTTATTGCCGAGCACTAGCAGCCGCGGCGCATCCAGCTCCAGATGCAGCTCCGCGTAGTTGCGAAAACAGCTCAGCTCCAGGCGGTGGAGAAGGATGAGGGCAGGGCCACTAAGCAGCTAACGTAAGCAATGAGGGCATGTAGCTCAGTTGGATAGAGCGTCAGATTCCGGTTCTGAATGTCGGGGGTTCGAGTCCCTCCATGCTCGTGAGCCTTTTCCTCTGATCTTTCGCTAAAGATCCAGGCCCATGGCACGGATCCCATTGGGGTCCGTAATGAAGTCAAACGTCTCCAGCACCTCAATGGCTTGCGGTGGTGAGGCCAGCGAGATGCTGCAACCGGGGAGCTCTTTGCGCAGGCGGCTCAAGGCGGCGTGCACCAGCACGGCCAGCAACCGCTTGGCCTGCGGCTCGTCGGGCACAACGCGCAGATCCCAAAGGTTGGCATTGAGGGCTTGATCACTGGTCACGCGCACAAATCCCACCAGCTGCTCGTTGCGCAGCAGCCGCACGGTCCAGGCACTGGCCTCCAAGGCGCGGGCGATGGTGTTGTCGCTGCGCACCGGAGCGCCGCACTGCTGCAAGAAACGGTTGACCGCAGGGGCATCAGCGGGCTGATCTTCCATCACCAAGACAAACCCCTCAGGCAGGCGAGGCGCCGGCGGCTGACTGCGGAAGTAAGGCATCATCGCTGCTGCCTCAACCGGTGTTGCGCAGGCCAGCGGCAATTCCGTTGATGGTCAGCAAGGCACCGCGCAGCAGCTCACCCCGGCTGTAGGTGCGGGTATCGCTCAGATCGGATTCATTCATGGGGGGCTGGCGGTTCTGGTTGCGGAGCCTCCGGAGCAAGGCCACTTGCAAAAAGCCCAGGGGCACGATCGTGCGATTGCGCAACTCCACCGAGAGTTGCAGCGGTGGGTCGCCATCGAGCAGCCGTTCATGGCCGGTGATCTTGAGCACCAGCTCCTTGGTGAGGCTGTACTCAGCCGCAATGGTGGCGAAGATCTCTTGGAAGGCATCAGCGCGGTCAGCACTGCCGAGGGAGTCGACGTAGTACTTCGCCAAGGACAGGTCCACCTTCGCCAGGGTCATCTCCACCTTGCTGATCAGCATGCGGAAGAAGGGCCAGCGCTGGTAGAGGGTGCGCAGGGTGTCGAGCTGCTCACCGTCGTCACCCAGTTCCTCGCGGATGGCGGCTCCCACACCAAACCAGCTCGGTAGCAGGAAGCGGCTTTGGGTCCAGCCGAACACCCAAGGAATGGCCCGCAGTGAGGACAGATCCCGGGCGCCCGTGCGGCGCCGCGCCGGCCTCGAGCTGATTTGCAGCTTGCTGATTTCCTCAATCGGGGTGACCTGCTCGAAGAAGGCCACCAAATCTGGGTGCTCATGCACCAGGGCGCGGTAGTGCTGACGCGAGCGTGAAGCCAGCCGTTCCATCAGCTCATTCCAGCTGGGGGTGTCGTCCACGCCACTGGAGAGCAAGCTGTTTTGAAGCACAGCGGTGGTCACCGTCTCGAGGTTGTAGAGCGCCAGTTCCGGCAGGGCGTACTTCGAGGCCAGCACCTCCCCTTGCTCGGTGATCTTGATCCGGCCTTTGAGGGTGCCGCTGGGCTGGGCCAGGATCGCTTGATAGGCCGGGCCGCCACCACGGCTGACCGAGCCGCCGCGTCCGTGGAAGATGCGCAGGCTGATGTTGTGCTCACTGCACAGCGATTGCAGGGCGATTTGGGCCCGGTGGATTTCCCAGTTGCTGGAGAGGAAGCCGGAGTCTTTGTTGCTATCGGAGTAGCCGAGCATCACCTCCTGCAGCGGCACCTCCTCGTTAGCGAGCAGTCGCTTGTAGAAGGGGCGAGCCATCACAGCGCCCATCACCTCAGGGGCGCAGCGCAAGTCCTCCACCGTTTCAAACAGGGGGATCACCTGCAGGCGTGTGGTGCCTTCCACTGGATCCACCAAGCCGGCCTCTTTGGCCAGCAGCAGCACCTCCAGCAGATCCGACTCCGTGTGACTCATCGAGATCACATAGGTGCGGCAAATCCGCTGCCCGAATTCCTCCTGGAGCCGCCGCAGCATTTGGAAGACGGCAAAGGTTTCCGCCGTGGAATCACTCCACAGCGGACCGGTGGGAATCAGGGGGCGCCGGGTTTGCAGCTGCTCCAGCAGCCACTCCACCCGCTGCGGCTCCTCCATGGCCTCATAGTCCTGAGGCAGTTGCAGGTAGCGGGTGAGCTCGGCGAGGGCTTCGCTGTGGCGGGTGCTCTCCTGGCGAATATCGAGGGAGGCCAGGCAGAACCCAAAAATCTGCACCTGGCTGAGCAGGCGATTCAGCGGTTCGCAGCTCAAGCCGGTGGCTTCCAGGCTGGTGCGAACCAGTTCCAGATCACTGCGGAAGTCCTGGTAGGTGCTGTAGTGCAGCTCCTGCTGTGGGGTCAGGCTGCTGAGGGTCTGCTCCTCCGGTTCCGTGGCGCTGGGGGGAGATTCCCAGCCCAATTCAGACAGTTGCCCGTTGCGTTCATGCGTGAGCTCCAGGCGCTGCAGCACGTAGCAGAGCTTTAGCCGGTAGGGCTCAAGGCGGTAACGAGCCGCCAGTTTTTCGTAGATCTCCGGGAACCGCAGCCGGTCCATTTCCAGGGACTCCAGCAGTGCCGGACTCACCTGGCTCCATTGCATGGAAATGCTCAGTTGGTTGCGCAGGTTGCGCACTGAGCTGAGGTAGCGCTCCAGCATCAACTGGCGCTGATAACAGGCGGTGCGCCAGGTGATCTCCGGGGTCACGGAGGGGTTGCCATCGCGGTCGGAGCCCACCCAGGAGCCGAAGGTGCAGAACCCGTCCTCCGGCGGTGTCACATCGGGATAGGAGTCCTGCAGCGCCTTGCGGATGCGCTCATGCAGCAGCGGCATCGCCTGGAACAGCACCTGCTGGAAGAAGTGGAGGGCGTAATCCACCTCGTCGAGCACCGACGGTTTGAACTGGTGCAGTTCATCGGTGCGCCACCAGACGCGGATCTCTTCGAGCAGCTGCTGGCGCAACCCCTGACGATCATCAAAGCTGTCGTTTTCGTCGTTCAGCCCTTCCAGGCGCTGAATCAGATGGGCGACGCGGCGGTGCTTGTGGCGCACCGTGTGGCGAACAATTTCGGTGGGGTGCGCGGTGAACACCAGCCGCACATCCAGCTCCCGCAGCAGGGGCTCGAGCAACCCGGGGGGCACGTTGAGGGCGCGCAGCCGCTGGAACAGCCGTTGGAAGGTGGCGGGCTGGTCGTGGTTGGCCAGGTGGCCATTGAGGGTGTCGCTGATCGCGGCTTCCGCGATGTTGTCCTGGCTCATCGTGGCCAGGTAGCGGTCTTCCTCGATGTGCTGCTCGAGGATGTTGACCAGCTGGAAATAAAGGGAAAAGGCCCTGGCAGCGGCGATCGCTTCCGAGAGATCCATCGCCACGATCAGGTCAATGATCTGATCGGAGGTCTCGTCTTCGCGGCAGAGCTGCTTGAGCTGCAGCACCCGTTCGGCCTGCTCAGGCGGGCATTCGCTGCGCAGCACATTGCCCCACAGCTCTTCGACCAGCTCCAAGCGTTCGTTCAGTTGACGCAGGGTGCGGCGACCGACGGGCTGGACTGTCTCGGTCTGCGAAGCCGGCATGCGCGAGGTCGAAGCAGTGGAAGACGTTTCGATCATCCCAAACCGCCCTTCAGCAAGTCCTGCTCAAGGGCCGCCATGGCGGCACTATCGGCCCTCAGGATGGCGGAGATGCTCTCACCGCTCTGCTGGCGCTGCAGCCATTGCATGGCGGTGTTGCCGCGCTCCAGCAGTGCTGGCAGGCGATCAAGCCAGGCCATGGCGGGCTGCCCGTCTCCCCAGGTCTTGAGGTCTTGGAGTTGGTCTTGGATCCACTGCCGCGCGCTGATGGAGCGGCCATCGCGCCAGTGGCGCAGCTCAGCATCGAGGCTGGCTAGGGCGGCCTGCTGGTCGTTGTGGTCGGCTAGCTCAGCCAGCTCAGCGGCGCTGAGCTCACTGCTGAACAGGGGATCTTCGCTGCGGCCCCGATCGATCAGTTGCAGCAGCCGCAATTCCGCCAATGCTGTGATGGCCAATAGATCGCGCGGATCACTCACCAAATCGCAGACCCGCAACTCGACGCGATTGAGCTGCTGCGGGCGCTCCGGTCCATTGGGACGCACCGATCCCCAGAAGTGACGCACATTGCGCATCTGCTGTTGCTCTAGCTGGGCGTGCATCCAATCGATGTAGTGCTGATGGTTTTCAAACAGCGGCACCTGCTGTGGGGTGATGGGGAATTGCCGCCAGCGTTGGGAGTGGGCCCCTGTGGCTTGGCCATCAAGAAATGGGGAGCTGGCACTGAGGGCCAGCAGCAGTGCGGCTTCGCAGCGCAGCAGCCGGCAGGCCGCCATGATCGTTTCGCTGCTCTCCAGGCCGAAGTTGATGTGGATGCTGGCGGTCACCACACGGGTGCCGTAGCTGTCCTCGATGAACTGGTGATAGGGGTTGTCGGGATTGGAGCGCTCAAAGTGTTGGCTGTTGCCAAGGCTGAGGCTGCTCCCTGGCAGCAAGGTGAGCTGACGCTGTTGCAACCACTGGCGTAGGCGCTGGCGAGGC